>NZ_JAKEVJ010000120.1:0-13996 GCF_022398425.1 Shewanella sp. Isolate7
AGTCGACGAGGAAACTGCTGGGACAACAGCCCGATGGAGCGCTTCTTTAGAAGCTTAAAAACAGAATGGATACCGATGACCGGCTATCGGGATATCGGTGAGGCTAAGAGTGAAATTTCGCGATATGTGACGGGGTATTACAGTCAGCTGAGACCACATCAATATAACGGTGGGCTGACACCCAATGAGTCAGAGCGAAGATACTGGCATGAATACAAAACCGTGGCCAATTTTAGTTGACCACTACAGGTCGATGCAACGATTATTCAAGCACCCAGCTCCACTAAAAATAAAAAGAATGAACGTGACCCGGACATGCATCAGACTAAAAAAGGCAATGAATGGCACTTCGGTATGAAAGCTCACATTGGCGTGGATGCAAAGAGTGGCCTCACCCATACGTTGGTGACCACCGCCGCCAATGAACATGACCTGAACCAGTTGAAAAATCTGTTGCATGGCGACGAGGAATTCATCTCTGGCGATGCTGGTTATCAAGGCGCAGAAAAACGCAAAGAGCTGAAAGATACTAATGTGGAATGGCTGATAGCAGAGCGTCCCGGCAAAGTTCGGGCGCTGAAGAAGCATCCCCGCAAGAATAAAACCGCCATCAACATCGAGTATTTAAAAGCCAGCATTCGGGCGAAGGTAGAACACCCGTTTCGGATCATCAAATGTCAGTTCGGCTTTATCAAAGCACGCTATAAAGGGCTGACGAAAAATGACTCACAGTTAGCCATGCTATTCAGGTAGAACACCCGTTTCGGATCATCAAATGTCAGTTCGGCTTTATCAAAGCACGCTATAAAGGGCTGACGAAAAATGACTCACAGTTAGCCATGCTATTCACCTTGGCGAACCTGTATAAAGTAGACCAGATGTTACGACGACAGCCAAGATCTGTCTGAAATCCGGGAATAGCGCGGAATTAGGTCGAAATTCGGCGTAAAACGGCAGTATATTGGCCAAAATTGAACAGTTAGCGTTCAAAAATCAGGCGATACCTAAATTGCAGGACTTGTTCGCAGTTTCCCTAATAGGGTTTGTTTATTTGTCAGGGCGTAAGACTTTATTATTGCTAAATTATTAAACGCTCGTTTATTTTTACGTATTCTATATAAGAAGGAATTAATATCAAGGGGCGACGACTTAGGGTTTATATCCTTTTGGGCAGGAATCCCAAAGGATATTGTGGCTAGGTGGGGGAAAGTGAACAGCGATGGGGGGTGATTTTTACGCCCCATCTTTGCGGTGAGATTAGTCCACCGAGGTGAGCTTGAGTTGCCAGTCGGGTAGCTTTTCCTCGAGATCAGGCCTGATGCGTTCAAAGTCTCCACGGATGACGATAACAGGTACTTGGCCAAAGTGTTGCTTTGCCATGGCTTGTAGCGATTCGGGTGTCATCTGTTGCCAGCGCAAGAGTCGATCGGATAGCGAGTCGGCGTTGGCTTGGCGCGCAATGGCCTGACTGTAGTCCTCGATACGTTGGCCGGGATCATCCCGACGCAGGGCGAGTCGACTGAACTGAGAGGTCTTCAGTGCGGCGAGCTCGGCCGCCGAGGGCGGAGCATCGGCGGCCAGCGCCAGGTGATCTAAGATGCCACGAATGAAGGCGCCCGTATGCTGCTGTTGGGTGGCACCAAAGTATTTGAGGATCCTTGCCATAGGATTGTTGAAACAGCGGCCATAGATACCATAGGTGAGGCCCCTTTGCTCCCTGAGATCGAAGTAGAGACGCCCCGAGAAGCTACGGCCGAGCCAGCGACTGAGGGCCTCACAGGCAAACGCCGAGTCGGCCTGGTCATCTTGTGTGAGTGGCAGGTGATAGCCGATCCGTACCTGAGTCTGCACCGTACCGGGGGCGTCGATCACAAACAGCTGCTTGCCGTAGGGGCTAAAAGTATCGACGAAGCTGGCCTCATCCGCTTGCTGCTGGCCCAGTTGGCTCAGGCTGGTGGTAAGCTTCTGCCTTAAGCTGTCATCTATGTCGGGACCTCCCTCCAGCAGCAGGTGCCAGTGGCTCTGGGCCTTGGTCTGCCTGAGCAGGGCGAGCAGCTGAGGCTCATCCAGGCTCTGTTGCAGCGCCCTGTTATTCAAGGCCTTATTGTAGGGATGTGCGCTACCTAAGATCTTGTCGACCCAGACCTGTTCTACCTCGCTGCCGTTAAAGGCCCTGATATGTTTATCCAGGGCGAGCTGGCGCCTGAGTTTGGCCAGATCAAGCTCGCCATAGGCCTCAGGTGACCAACTCTGCACCAGGATGTCCACCGCCTGCACTAGCTCAGATGCCGGGCATTTGAGGCTGAGCCTTAGCCCATGGATGCTGGGGTGTATGCTCAGGCTTTCGAGACAGGGCATGTCGTGGTGATTGGCCAGCTTGACGCTATGCTGCTGCAGCGCCGTATGCAGTATATCGAGGTTTTCATAGGGCGCATCCGGGCTGACGGCCAGCAGGTGTATGCCGGACAACTGCGAGGGCATGCCGGGAAGTCTATGCAGGCTCACCTTGTTTGACAGCGAGATAACCTCGGGGCGCGCCAAAGGAGTAAACTCGCTTCTTGCCAGCGCTGGGGCATTGGTCGGTGCGTCGAAACTCGGCACCTTAGGGGCTTCTACCTGTGTAAAGCTTAGCCGGGTCTGCTGGCAGCCACCGCTTAAGAGTGTGCAGGCGAGGATCAGGAGTACGCTCATCTGTCTCATAGTACCTTCTCCTCCAATGAGTCGGACATGCCGTCGGGGAGCCACTCTAATATCGCCTTACCCCATCGTATGTACCAGGGTGGAAGCAGATCCAGGCGAACGAAACCCGGGCTGAGATATTGCTGGGTGACCCGCTTGATATCCTCCTGAGTCACGGCCGAAATTCGCTCCCAGGGGGCGGTAAGGGGATTGAGCTTATCCCTCTGTTGGCTGGCGCTGAGCAGGTTAGCCAGGCTGACGTCGTTGTCGAGTTTGCTCAGCTGGGCCAGCAGCCAGCGACGCTTGAGCCGTTCAAGTTCAGTCGATGTGACCCCCTGAGTAGCGAGCCGGTCGACCATCTCTGTGATGCGCTGGCTGAGTTCGTCGAGGGAGACCTTGGCTCTGGGGACTAGAACCAGGTTCATGACGCCGAGATGTTGCATCGACAGGGGAACGGAGTAGTGCAGCAGGGTTTCTGGCGCCTTGAGATGCAGTTTCTCCAGCATGCTGGTGCGGTTTTGCAGCAGGTAATCCTCGACCAGTGTCATCGCCGCCGCGTCGGGATCTAAGGTGCCGACCGTGTGCCAGGCCAGCAAGAGTCCCGGCCAGGGGCCGCGGCTATCGACTATCTCGCCTCGCACCGGCTGTCGCTCGACGGCCAGGGGGGAGAAGTGCGCCAGCGGACGACTGGGTTTCTGCCAGCTCCCGAAGTACTGCTCCACCCAGCTCAAGGTTTGTGACGGCAGGTCGCCGACGATAGCCAGCTGCATGGCATCTGGGCGGTAGAAGTCATGGTGGAAACGGCTCAGGCTGGCGGGTGTGGCCGCCGATACATCGTCAACTGAGCCGATCACCGCGTGGCCATAGGGGCTGTCCTTTACCTGGTTGAGCAGAAAGGTCATGGCCGGGCGAATATAGGGCTGGTTGTCTATGGTGGTAGCCATCTCTTCGAGCACGGTTTGTTGCTGATTGCGCACCGCCTCTTCGCTGAGTCTGGGGCGGATGAAGCGATCCGATTCGAGCCAGAGTGCCAGCGCTAACGCCTGGCTGGGAAGATTGACATAGTAGTTGGTGGCATCGAAGAAGGTACTGGCGTTGAAGTAGCCGCTATGGGCGCTCATGGTCTGGCCATAGCTGTCGCCGGGGGCATTCTCGCTGCCCTTAAACAGCATGTGTTCGAACAGATGGGCGTAACCCGATTCGCCTTCGCTCTCGTTGCGCGAGCCTACCGCAAATTGGCTGGAGATGGCGACACTCTGCTTATTGGGTAGCGGCAACAGATAGAGGCTCAGGCCGTTATCGAGCTCATGCCGGCTAAGCTTTTGCTCCAATTGATAGAGAGGCGCCGCCAGTGTCTCCAGGCTTGGCTCACTGGCGATGGCGTTAAAGCCTAGTAGGCTCAGCAGAGCAACGAGCAGGGAATAGCGGCGTGTCTGGCTTGGCATCTTATTGTATTTTCTGAAATTGACTTACTTTAACCCTATCCGTTTTGCCAGACGGTGTAAATTCCCCGAATCGACCTCGAGCTCTCTGGCGGTTGCGGCCCAGTTGTTATCGTGCTGGGTGAGGGATTGGCGTATGTAGTCGGCCTGAAAGGCTTCGGTCGCCTGCTTGAGGCTGCCACTAAATTGTGGCGCAACGGTTTTGCCACTGCTCTGGACGCTGCGCGGCGCCGAGTTGGCGAACTCGAAATGCTCGGGATTGATAAGGCCGTTACTGCCGGACGACTGAGCCCTTGCAAGAATGGCCGCACGGTAGATGCTGTGTTCCAGTTCCCTGACGTTGCCTGGCCATTGGTAGCCCTCGAGCATCGCCAGACTGGCTGGGCTGAGCCTTAAGGTCTGCAGTCCTAGTTGCTGACGGCAGCGCTCGACGAAGAAGCCGCTCAGTAGGGTGATGTCCTGCTCCCTTTCTCGCAGCGGCGGGGCGACTAAGGGAAAGACGCTGAGTCTGTGGTAGAGGTCGGCACGAAAGCGTCCGGCTAACACCTCGTTTTTGAGGTTTTTATTGGTGGCGGCAATGATCCGCACGTCTACCTTGAGGCTGCGATCGTCACCGACGCGTTGCAGATCTCCATACTGTAATACCCTGAGCAGCTTGGCCTGCAATGTCAGTGGCAGTTCGCCTATCTCATCGAGAAACAGCGAGCCCTTGTCAGCCATCTCGAACTTACCGCTGCGGTTGCTGACGGCGCCGGTAAAGGCCCCTTTGACGTGGCCAAACAGCTCACTCTCGGCCACAGATTCTGGCAGGGCGGCGCAGTTGAGGTAGACCAAGGGCTGGGCGGCGCGCATGGACCCCTGATGGATCTCATGGGCGATCAACTCTTTACCCGTGCCCGTCTCGCCCATGATGAGCACGTTGAGATCCGTCGGTGCCACCACGGCGATCTCCTGCTTAAGGTTGTTCATCACCTGGGACTGACCAATGATCTCCTTGGTGCCTTCCTTATTCTGGGTCGTGCCGTCGTCCTTGTCCCACTGGGCCTGCAGCGCCTGTTTCTCCAGCTTGTCGATCAGCAGGGCGTTGTTGAGGGAGGCCGAGGCGATGGCGCTGATCCCTCTGAGCTGCTCATTGGTGAAGGACTTAAATTGATCGGGATCGAAGCCATCTATGGTCACGGCGCCGATCAGGCTGCCGTCGGCCAGCAGCGGCAGGCCGATACAGGCGTGTACCGTGAGGTTATCGCCCTGATTGGGAATAAGGCCGTCGTAGGGATCGGGTAGATCGCTGTCGGCGGGAAAGCGCACCACGTCACCGGCACGGGCGATCGCCTCCAATCTGGGGTGCTCGTGGAGGACGAAACGGCGCCCAAGTACATCGGGACTCAGGCCGTTGATGGCTAATGGGGTGAACTGCTGACCCTTAAATTCCAGCAGCGCCGCGGCGTCGCACTGCATACTTTCCCTGATGGTGTCGAGCAGGCGCGAGAACCTGTCATGATTGGACAATCCCGAGGTGATATCTAACGCCATCCGCGTCAGTTGGGTTTGACTTAGTGCCATGGGGTCTCCGAAATGTAGCACCTATGCCAGGCTGTATCCTTCTCTACTGGCATGCTGCGGTGGTTTTAGATCTTATACCAATCGTAATAAATAATTGATCATTCTAGGGAAGGTGCGAATAAGTCCCGTGCTTGCTCTGCGTGTGCTTAAAGTGGATAGATGCAAGGCACAGTTTGCAGCGAATGGCCCTAGTCCTTCGCAAGAACTGTAACGCAGCAAATACCGCTGTAAGCCTCGCCCTGCGGGGCTTTGATAGCAACACCATTTCGGCGTTATTCAACTTCAGCAGGCCTCGGCATGCCCTCAGTTGAATGCCTTGAACTGTCGCTGCTATCAAAGCCAGAGCTGTGCGGCACAGTTTGCAGCGAATGGCCCTAGTCCTTCGCAAGAACTGTAACGCAGCAAATACCGCTGTAAGCCTCGCCCTGCGGGGCTTTGATAGCAACACCATTTCGGCGTTATTCAACTTCAGCAGGCCTCGGCATGCCCTCAGTTGAATGCCTTGAACTGTCGCTGCTATCAAAGCCAGAGCTGTGCGACGACTTGTTCGCACCTTCCCTAGCTTGTTAAAACGCTCGATAACTGTATTAGTATTTTTAATTGTAGAATAACTACTTATCTAAAATTCTGCTTTGTTCTCAGCCGTTTTTCCTGCGCTATTTCTGATCACATGTTTACTGTGATTGGTATTAGTATATGTCAATTTAACACTAATGTTTATTGTCATTTTTACACTTGCTTTGAGGGTAAAAAGGGGTCGCTATGACCCCTTTGTCGAGTGATGTCAGGCCTTATGCGTTAGCCGACAGTGTTGAATCGGCAACGGGTTGAGTACCCTTGGCACCGATGGCCTTCTTGATGATGTCGAACAGGAAGGCACCAAGGAATAGACCACCTGCACCGAAGATGACGTCACCTGGGACACGCATCCATACCAGTGTCTCAACCAATGGGCTGTGGATCACTTCTGGTGAACGGGCGAACCAGTAGCCATTTTCGATGACGGCGAAGAACTGAGTCAGACCGACTGGTAGCAGTGACATGAAGACCATGGCCGCCAGACCTATGTTCAGGCTCCAGAAGGCACCCTTAAGCAGCTTGTCGTTCCATTGGATCTGACCGGTGAGACCGCGCAGACAGAAGAGCATCAGACCAACACCCAGCATACCGTATACACCCATGAAGGCAGCGTGGCCGTGGGTCGCAGTAGTGTTAAGACCCTGGATGAAGTATAGCGAGATTGGTGGGTTGATCAGGAAGCCCAGTACGCCGGCACCCACTAAGTTCCAGAAGGCTGTTGCGACGAAGAACATGATGGCCCACTTGTAGCGAATCATCCAAGGGCTGGCGTTACGCATACGGTAGCTCTCGATAGCTTCGAAGCCGATCAGTGCTAGCGGTACCACTTCCAGTGCTGAGAAGATGGCGCCCCAGGCGATCACACCCGTAGGTGTACCAGTGAAGTAGAGGTGGTGCAGGGTACCGATAAGGCCACCGGTGAGGAAGATAACAGTGGCGAACAGTACGGCGCCGTTGGCGCTACGAGCACGGATTAGGCCAAGACGTACCAGCATCAGGGCGATAACAGAGGTCGCGAAGGTCTCGAAGAAGCCTTCTACCCATAGGTGAACTACCCACCAGCGCCAGTATTCGGCGATAGCCAGGTTGGTGTGCTTGCCCATGAAGAGGCCGGCACCATAGAAGAGGCCAATGGCGACACAAGAGGCGTACAGTACCCAGATCACAGGGCGCATCTCACCTTGTACTTTAAGGGCTGGGCGGATGGCGGCGGTGACCAGGGTTAGCCAGATTAATAGACCAGCGAGTAGCAGTACCTGCCAGACGCGGCCGAGATCGATATATTCGTATCCTTGATGACCGAAGAGGAAGTTAGTGTCCAGGTCGAAGTACTGTTGTACACCAATCCATTCACCGGCCATTGAGCCCAGTACTACGACTACTAGGGCAACCCAGAGGACGTTGACGCCAAGGCGTTGGAACTTAGGCTCGTAACCCGATAGTGCAGGTGCGATATAGAGGCCTGTGCCAAGCCAGGCGGTGGCGATCCAGAATACTGCTAGCTGGGTGTGCCAGGTACGTGTCACTGAGTAAGGCAGGATCTCGGATAACGGAATACCGTAGAAGTTCTGGCCTTCTACCGCGTAGTGAGCCGTGATGCCCCCTAGGAGGACCTGTAGCAGGAAGAGACCGACCGCAGTAACGAAGTATTTACCCACGGCTTTCTGTGAGGCCGTTGGCTTCTTGAGGAACAGGGGATCTTCTTTGGCGGGTGTTGGCAGCTCTTCATGCTTGCCAGCCGCGTGGTGCCAAACCAGGGCACCGACACCTGCGATCAGGGTAACGATACTCAGGATAGACCAGACGATGTTGTCAGAGGTTGGCGTGTTACCCAGCTGAGGGTCGAATGGCCAGTTGTTTGTGTAGGTGTACTCTTGACCTTCACGTTCGGTGATGGCGGCCCAGGCACCCCAGAATAGGAAGGCGTTTAACTGCTGGCGACGCTCTAGGTCGGGTACAGTGCCTTCTTTCATCGCGTATTGTTCACGCAGAGTAGCAAGCTTAGGATCGTCACCAAAGAGAGACAGATAGTGATCCGAAACCTCTTCAATCGCCTTGACGCGGGTGTCAGACAGGCTGATGTGAATCTCACCATTGGCCGAGGTGGTCAGGCTGTTGTGGCGAAGATCGTCACGCAGAGACTGCTCGAGCCCGGCTTTCTTGATAGAGTCCAGTTCGTTAAAGCTTCTGCCATATTGCGCCTTGGCGGTGATATCTAACCAGGCCTGAGCCTCACGGTGTAGCCAGTCTGCGGTCCAGTCCGGGGCAACGTAGGAGCCGTGACCCCAGATTGAGCCCAGCTGGTGTCCGCCCATAGAGCGCCAAACCAGTTGGCCGCGTTCGATATCATTTTGAGTGAACAGGGGCTGACCCTGAACATCGGTAAAGGCAGTGGGAATCGGAGGTTTTTCGCGATAGATGTCACTGCCTATGCTTAGCAGGACAGAGAATGAAGCGATAAGTACTATCAAGAGTGCTATCGCCGTTAGCCGTTGTTTGTTCATAGAGCCTCTCAGCGCAATATATTGTAGGTGTGGAGTACCCTGTAATAGCATCTAGTGTGCCAATTTTTTAAGTTGTTGATTATTACCGATTAACCTTATATTGGTGTCTTATTAAGTTGTCATTATGACACTTGCGTCAGGGTGTAAAAATGACACCATATGTCAAAATGACAGTGTGTGTTTTGTCTGTGTCGATTTGATACTTGTTGGCTCGGTGAGGTGATGCTTGGTGACAAAAAAGCCAGCCTCAATGGCTGGCTTTATCTGGCGTTTCCCGTTAGGGATAGGGGCTGAGCCTTTAGCGGTAATGTCTAAGTCTTCAGTGTTAATGCCTGAGCCTTTAGCTGTAAGGCGACAGTCTACAGGCCTCTAGCGATAGAGCGACGGGTCATCCTTATTGGGGCGCGTCTTGAAGCGTCTATGCAGCCACATATACTGCGCCGGGCTGCGGCCGATAATGGACTCTACTATGCGGTTGCCTCGCTTGGCATCTTCGAGCTCGTTCTCCCCAGGGAAATCCTCCAGCGGTGGCTGGATCTCTATGGTGTATCCCTTGTCATCCTGATTACGCACCACCACGAAGGGCAATACCTTGGCCTTGCCTAGCTTGGCCAGGGTGGTGGCACCCGTGATGGTTGCGGCTTCCTGTACGGCGAAGAAGGGGATAAAGACGGCGCTTGAACGGCCAAAATCCTGGTCCGCGGTATACCAGATCACATCTGGATTGCGCAGGCTGCGCACCATCTGCCTGAGATCCCGTTTAGGCACCAGTCCCTTGTTGGAGCGCAGGCGCCCCTTGACCTGGAGGTATTCCATCAGCGGATTGTTGTGGGGACGGTAGACGCCTATACCCGGCTGAAATTGACCAAAGATGCGTGCGCCCATCTCCAGTGGCAGGCAGTGCACCGCAAAGAGGATAACCCCCTGACCCGCCGCCAGTGTCTGTTCCACATTTTCCTGGCCTTTAATCGTCATATGGCGCTGAATGCGTTCATCGCTCCACCACCAGGCGTTGGCGATGTCGAAGATAGCCTTGCCTGTCTCTTCGAAGTTTCGGGTCAACAAGGCCTGTTGCTCGGCCGGGCTCATCTCGGGAAAGCAGAGTTCGATGTTGCGTTTGGCAGTGTTGACGCGGCTGCCGGCGATCGCCATGGCTAAGCGGCCTATGCCTCGGCCCAGTTTCATCTGGGCCCTGAGCGGCAGCAGCTGGGTCAGGCGCATCAAGCCGACGCCTAACCAGATGATCCAGTATTTGGGATGGAAAAATTGAGCGGAGAATTGAGCGTTTTCGACCACGGTTGACCCTATGGGGTTTACAAAAATTACTGCTTATTCTAACTCAATTTGTTGGGAAAATTAGGTATAATCAGGGATTAATTTTCGCAAAAAGATAAGTGCCATATGAAGATTTCTCTGCCAGCTTTCGAAAAAGCAAACGTTCTGGTCGTCGGTGATGTGATGTTAGACAGATACTGGAGCGGCCCAACGGGGCGTATTTCGCCCGAGGCGCCTGTGCCTGTGGTAAGAGTGAATCAAATAGAAGACAGACCCGGCGGGGCGGCAAACGTTGCCCTGAACATCGCCGCCTTGGGCGGTCAGGTGAGCCTGGCGGGCATAGTGGGTGAGGATGAAACCGCCGCCGCCCTGACCCAAGGGGTTGAGGCCATGGGCGTTGCGCCTAAGTGGCACAGAGTGGCTCACCTGCCAACCATTACTAAGTTACGCGTCTTGTCCCGCAACCAGCAGTTGATTCGCCTCGACTTCGAGGAGGCCTATCCGGCCGAGCAGAGTCAGGCCTTGCTGGAAAGTGCCGAGAAAGAACTGGATAAGGTGGCCGTGGTGGTCTTGTCAGATTACGCCAAGGGGGCGATAGCTACGCCTCAGGCCTTTATTGCCAAGGCTAAGGCCAAAGGGGTCAAGGTGCTGGTGGATCCTAAGGGCAGTGATTTTTCCCGTTATCGCGGTGCCAGCCTGCTTACCCCTAACATGAGTGAGTTTGAGCAGGTGGTCGGTGCCGTGGCCGATGAGGCGGATCTGGTGGCCAAGGCCAAGCAGCTGATGCGCGATTTCGATTTCGAGGCATTATTGGTGACCCGCTCCGAGAAGGGGATGACGCTGATCACCCAAGATGGCCCTGAGCTGCACATTCCAACCGTTGCCCGTGAGGTCTATGACGTTACCGGCGCCGGTGACACTGTGATCTCGGCATTGGCGACTTCGCTGGCGGTAGGTTGCGACTTGCCTGTGGCCTGCGCCCTGGCCAACACGGCGGCGGGTATCGTGGTTGGTAAACTGGGTACCTCTACCGTGAGTCGCATCGAACTTATCGCGGCGCTTAATCTGAGCCATGGCGAGAGCGGCTATGGGGTGGTGAGTGAAGATCAGCTGGCCTATGCCCTGGAGCAGGCCAAGCTGAAGGGCGAGCGCGTGGTGATGACCAATGGCTGTTTCGACATCCTGCACGCCGGCCATGTGAGCTACCTGCAGCAGGCGAGAGCATTGGGTGACAGGCTTATCGTGGCGGTCAACGATGACGAATCGGTGAAGCGCCTCAAGGGTGACGGCCGTCCTGTCAACAAGTTGGAACGTCGTATGGCGGTACTGGCGGGTCTTGCCTCGGTAGACTGGGTGGTGCCCTTCAGCGAAGATACGCCACAGCGTATCATCTCCAGACTGCTACCCACCAAGCTGGTGAAGGGGGGTGACTACAAGGTAGAAGAGATCGCCGGTGGCAAAGAGGTGATCGCCGCCGGTGGCAGCGTCGAGGTGCTAGGCTTCGAAGATGGCGTCTCTACTACGGCCATCATCGAAAATATCATGGCCAAGCAGTGATCGCAGGGACGTTACTGATCGCCAGTGCCTGGTTCTGGGCGCCCATGCCCCAAGGTCAGGCCCTGGTATGTCAAACGTCTCACATTCATGAGTGTCTGGCCCAGTTACCCCCTGAGGCCAGGGCGCAATTACCCCTCAATTCTCAAACGCTGGTGAGTCAGATGGGCCGCCGCGGTGCCATGGTCAGGCCCCTGGGCGATCCAGGTATTACCAATTTAAGTGTTACTGGCCTGGTGTTGCTGGCCGAGGCGCGCATTCCCAAGTCTTATTCGGCGCTGTGGAACGGCCAGGTCTATGCCCTGCCGATAGCGCAGGCCAAGCAGATGACCCTGGCTCACGAGCTGGGGCACCTGGAGGTGAGCCGTTCGCGCTCCACTTACTTGCAAGCCGATAAGCTAACGCCTTACCAACACGAGTGGCTGGCAGATTTTTACCTGCTCTGGTCGCTTGCTAAGGCGGGCCGGCCGGAAACCTTGGCCTGGCAGCAGTATCACAGACGTAACCTGGAGGTGTTTGAGAACGTGAAGGCGATCTCTCACTGGTCGACGCCCATGCTCTCTCAGCTGCTCACTCGATATAGCTGGCAGGCGTTAGGGGAATTTGAGGATTTCGATAGTCTCATCGACGCCATCTATCCCGATCTGGTGCAATACGATCAGGAGACCCTAGATGAGTTTGCCAGCCTGCTCCATAGAGTGTTCGGCGCTGCGACCCAGGCTAAGCTGCCCCATTACATGTTCTGGCGCAGACCCGAGATGGGCGTCATCATCCGGCCAACCCTGAAGCACTTGATGGGGGAACAGGCCGCCGATCGCTGGTTGACCGAACAGGCGATGCAGGGGGAGTAATACCAATCGTAATAAATAATTGATCATGCTAGCTTGTTAAAACGCTCGATAACTGTATTAATATTTTTAATTGTAGAATAACTACTTATCTAAAAATCCTGCTTTGTTCTCAAGCGTTTTTCCTGCGCTATTTCTGATCACATATTTACTGTGATTGGTATAACCGGAACGGTTGGGAAAATAAAAAAGGAGCCAGA
The DNA here is from genome assembly GCF_022398425.1 of Shewanella sp. Isolate7. Lineage (NCBI taxonomy): Bacteria > Pseudomonadati > Pseudomonadota > Gammaproteobacteria > Alteromonadales > Shewanellaceae > Shewanella > Shewanella sp. Isolate7. The sequence continues at coordinate 12,645 of NZ_JAKEVJ010000120.1, forward strand.
GGCTCCTTTTTTAACTTATTGCTTTCGAGGTGGACGGCGTTCGCGCAGGATGATATCTGGATTAAAGTCGATATCACCATTGTCGTCTATGGTCGCGAGTTGATCTTCCTGCTTGGCGATAGCCGTACTTGTCGTAGGCGTTTGTCTGACAAAGAGTAGCTGATAACCAAGTTTCGCTAAGGTGTAGAAGGCGAATCGCTGCGCCGTCGTTAACCTGTCCCAATGTTCGTTAGTGTGAGCCTGAGAAACGCGCCTATCCTCGAAAGAGAGCAGTCCATTATTTAGCACTTGAGTTTGCATTTTCAAAGCCTCTTTAGGAAACGCTAACATTGTTACATGATGATTATATAATCAGATGTTAAGTCAATATGCAAGCGATTCACCCGGCCAAAGCGTGGCCTCTCACGCTAAGTATAGCCGAAATGTTTGGATAACTTTTCACCAAAAAGCAAGGTCGAGAAGATAAAAAATAAACTGCAAATTTATCAAGAAGATTTATCTAAGGAAGGTGCGAATAAGTCCCGAGCTTGCTCTGCGTGTGCTTAAAGTGGATAGATGCTAGGCACAGTTTGCAGCGAATGGCCCTAGTCCTTCGCAAGAACTGTAACGCAGCAAATACCGCTGTAAGCCTCGCCCTGCGGGGCTTTGATAGCAACACCATTTCGGCGTTATTCAACTTCAGCAGGCCTCGGCATGCCCTCAGTTGAATGCCTTGAACTGTCGCTGCTATCAAAGCCAGAGCTGTGCGAGTCCCGAGCTTGCTCTGCGTGTGCTTAAAGTGGATAGATGCTAGGCACAGTTTGCAGCGAATGGCCCTAGTCCTTCGCAAGAACTGTAACGCAGCAAATACCGCTGTAAGCCTCGCCCTGCGGGGCTTTGATAGCAACACCATTTCGGCGTTATTCAACTTCAGCAGGCCTCGGCATGCCCTCAGTTGAATGCCTTGAACTGTCGCTGCTATCAAAGCCAGAGCTGTGCGACGACTTGTTCGCACCTTCCCTAAATTCATTTTTCGTTAGGGCCTGTTTATCTTTCGCGTTCATTTTTGCAGCATTCTGTATCGATTTTATACAAGGCAGAGCGATTGTAATGTAGTGCACTACTGTAGTGGTCAACTAAAATTGGCCACGGTTTTGTATTCAAGCCAGTATCTTCGCTCTGACTCATTGGGTGTCAGCCCACCGTTATATTGATGTGGTCTCAGCTGACTGTAATACCCCGTCACATATCGTGAAATTTCACTCTTAGCCTCACCGATATCCCGATAGCCGGTCATCGGTATCCATTCTGTTTTTAAGCTTCTAAAGAAGCGCTCCATCGGGCTGTTGTCCCAGCAGTTTCCTCGTCGACTC
>NZ_JAKEVJ010000121.1:0-7253 GCF_022398425.1 Shewanella sp. Isolate7
ATTGATCATTCTAGCTTGTTAAAACGCTCGATAACTGTATTAGTATTTTTAATTGTAGAATAACTACTTATCTAAAAATCCTGCTTTGTTCTCAAGCGTTTTTCCTGCGCTATTTCTGATCACCTGTTTACTGTGATTGGTATTACTCCTATTTCACTTGATGTTCGCCGGCGGGCGGTTCGCATTTCGATGGGCTTTCATCTAGGGTTAATAAAGCCTTTTTCAAGCCTAGGTTAAGCCCTATCTGGAGATGCCCATGACCCAAGACATATCAAGCCGTTTTGATGCCTGTGCGTGTGATGACGCGGATTGGTGTCATCTGCAGGAGACCACCAAGCTGCTGCTGTTGGCGACGGCGCAGATAGAGCTGTCGCTGACCGATGGCGACCATAACGTGACCGGGCTAGGCGAGCTGTTTACCCAGATGGCCGAGCACCTTGGCGAGGTCAACCGTCATCTGCATGGCTCCGGCGATACGCCACAGGCGATTCTGGCCCATAGCGACGGTCTGCTAAGGGCTATCGACAACGGGGTCATGGCGTTTCAGTTTTACGATCGCATCTCCCAGCGGCTTAATCATGTGATCACCGCGCTGAGCCTGATGGAGGCCATGTTGGGAGATGAGAAACGGCGCCACTCCCAGGCGGCTTGGCAAGATTTGCAAGGGGAGATACAGACGCATTATTCTCTGGACTGTGAACGGCAGATGTTCGCGGCGCTGCTTAAGGGCGTGCCGATACATGAGGCGCTTAATGCATACAGAGAAAACCATTTACAGCAAATGCAACAAGATGTTGAACTGTTCTAAATCGCTACGCTTGCTCTCAGCCATCTTGCTGGTGCCCACGGCTTCGGCGGGTAAGATCGGCCTGTCTGACTTTTGCCAGGCCCTGGCGGGAAATTGGCAGGGGGAGGCTTCGAGGCCCAAGGGGCTGGTGAAATCGGTGCGGGTACAGGGACTCTGTAGCGACGATAGACGCCAGCTGATGCTCTCTGTGAGCGAGCATGCCAGCCATCCGCTCAGCGAGACCTGGTGGTTTCGTGAGGGCGATGGCGAGATCAAGCTTACCTACTTCAACGGCGTCGATGCCGACAAGTATCTCTATTTCACCCTCTATCGACAAGAGACGGGGTTTTCCCTGCTGGGTAAGGGGCTGGTGCAGCAGCGCCCGGCGATGATACGCCTTAACTTCTCACCTCAGGGGAGCGGCTGGTTATGGCTGCAGGAGGTGCAATACCTGGATCAGGACGATGACGATTATCGGGTCTATCGCGGTATCGCCCTCAACCCTGTCGGCGAGGCTCAGCAGGCGCCCTGATAGTCGAGCTGACGCCAGGCTTCGTAGCTGATGATGGCCACAGAGTTAGACAGATTCAGGCTGCGGCTGCTGGCCGCCATAGGAATGCGCAGGCGCTGGCTGGTGGGGATAGATTCGATGATCGCCATCGGCAGGCCGCGGGTCTCGGGGCCGAACAGCAAGACGTCATCCTTCTCGAAGGCGATCTCACTGTGAGGGCGACTGCCCTTGGTGGTGCAGGCCATGATGCGCTTGCCCGCCATGGCGCCCAGGAAACTCTCAAAATCCTTATGGCGGGTGACGCGAGTTAGATCGCTATAGTCCAGACCCGCTCGGCGCAGTTTCTTCTCTTCAAGATCGAAACCCAATGGCTCGATAAGGTGCAGTTGGCAGCCGTTGTTGGCGCATAGGCGGATGATATTGCCGGTGTTGGGGGCAATTTCTGGCTCATAGAGGGCGATATGAAACATCTTGGCTTACCTTTGAATTGATGAGCGGCGATTATACGGTAAATGTCGAGAGGGGAAAATGGGGCTGGATAGCTAGAGGTTGCAGCCTCTGGTGCTGTCGTCATCGGTATATGAGCTTGAAGGTCGCACCTTCACTGTTACTGATCGCTTGCCTGGCGATGGGGGGGTAGTTGTTGCTTCTGGCGGCATTTGGTGTTTGATAGGGTTTTGAAGGCCGATTATTCAATTTTTATTAATAGCCTGCGGCTCGCTTATGTGCAGATACATCTGCTACACGCCGTGAATCCGTCCATGGAGGCTCGACGATGGCATCCCTGCCATCGACGTCCGCAGATGCATCTACACTAGGTGTCTATCGTCTCTTCGATTTGGCGGGATTTTGAAGCCTTGGGAGTTAAAGCGCTAAGTTATTTATGCCCCGAAGTGAGTTGGCGGTTAGCCAGTAAATCGCAAATTCACCTATTGCCCTACATTTCTTCATCTAAGTCCAGTATGTAGCGATTCACCACAAGTAGTAGAAACTGGCCAGGTATACAGTCGTATTTAAATGTTGTGACTTTTGGATGATTTTAAGTCGAAATTCGTGCGCGTTTCCCCATTGCTTTACAAATAAATATATTTAAAATTAGTCACTTATACTTTTGGTTGAGTAGATAATAGGTTTGGAAAACGCGCATGCGCATTTTTCCAGATGGTGTATTTAGAAATATGCTGATAAGTTCATTACATACAGATACTTAACTGTGGGCGTTTTCACTGGTCTAATGAGATAAACGCGCATGCGCACTAATAAGCTGTTAGGGAAGGTGCGAACAAGTCGTCGCACAGCTCTGGCTTTGATAGCAGCGACAGTTCAAGGCATTCAACTGAGGGCATGCCGAGGCCTGCTGAAGTTGAATAACGCCGAAATGGTGTTGCTATCAAAGCCCCGCAGGGCGAGGCTTACAGCGGTATTTGCTGCGTTACAGTTCTTGCGAAGGACTAGGGCCATTCGCTGCAAACTGTGCCTAGCATCTATCCACTTTAAGCACACGCAGAGCAAGCACTGTGGAAGAGCTGTATATTTATCTGGCGGCCCGGTCGCTGTTATTGAGCCTCAAAGTGATGTGATTACGCTCTGGCCTAAGACTAAAGATGGTAAAATTGCCGAAATTAAAATAGATACACTCGGTAAGTTATACTACGCGCTTAGGAAATATAATTTGACGATTATTGGTGTTGAATTTACTACTCATCATAGTGAGTATATTGGTGAAGCCCCAAAACAGTTCCGAGGCTACACTGAGCAGGAAGCTATTTGGCCTAATTGGGATGCCGCACAAAAGTGGAGTGAATTAGCCTTATCATCATTTCATAATAAAAATGGTTTAAGTTATGATTTGTCAAATAGAATCAGCTTCCAACTAAACACTATTAATAACCGATTGAGAAGCTTATCCTTATCATATCAAAACCAGCTAAACGCTTTAGTTCTGAAAAATAAATTCAAAGCTGGTCAACGCTTTCAAGATGGATACACTGACTTGGTTTATCAGGAGTTTCACTCTTTTTTATTCGACGCTGGAATCCTTCGAGATAACCTATGTGAATACGTTTATAACTTTTCAGATAATGGTTCTCGCAAAGAAGATGGAAAAGATGTCACGACTGCAAGTGGTCTGTTTAAACTCCTGAAAAAAGAAGTTAACCACACAAAGCTAGAATCTTACTTAAAAAGTGAAATGAGTAAAGGTGGCTGGTTATTCGAGTTGGGGCAATATCGAGATCTAGTTATGCATTCAGCACCAATAAATATAGCTAATCATCGTTTATACGCAATTCATGAACCAATTGCGCTTCCCGATGGTAAAGAGATCCTTTCAGTGCGTTTCCCTTTACCTTCTAATCCTTCAAAACTATATAGTGAACGTTGTAAGAGAAATGATTTTGATAAATACATCGAGCAATTTGATGAGCTTTCTCGGGTCTCCTTAGAAGATCGTGGAGAGTATGATTGTTTAGAATACGCGCATAAGGTATTTGGGTTGCTTTCCAATCTGTCTCTAGGGAAGGTGCGAATAAGTCCCGTGCTTGCTCTGCGTGTGCTTAAAGTGGATAGATGCTAGGCACAGTTTGCAGCGAATGGCCCTAGTCCTTCGCAAGAACTGTAACGCAGCAAATACCGCTGTAAGCCTCGCCCTGCGGGGCTTTGATAGCAACACCATTTCGGCGTTATTCAACTTCAGCAGGCCTCGGCATGCCCTCAGTTGAATGCCTTGAACTGTCGCTGCTATCAAAGCCAGAGCTGTGCTAGACCTTCGTACGTAAAAGAGAACTAACAAAAACATCAAGGTGACGCGTTACACTTTGCGGTTTTGGTATGGGGTTTAGTGCGCTTGGTAAGTTTATCGTGGCGCACCTTATGTTAGGCGTTATGTGTAAAAAGGAGCTGTTATGAGTTACTGGTTTGGCTATAGAGTGTTTGACAAGTCAATAGATTTGTCCCCAGGGGCGGAAATCCTTGAGGGACCATTTGATTCTTATGAAGACGCGAAAAAGATAAAAATAACCATGCGGGGTAGTGATATGCAAAAAACATCAATATTCAAGGCCATATCAGAAAGTGCGGCGAAAGAGCAATTGAAAAATGAAAGCTGGATGATTTAGATTTATCGAGTGTGTTTTGGCCGATAGGGGTACTAGGTTGGGGTTCGATTCCCCTAGCGTTTGTTGGCTTCGTAGCCTTTCTATTAGTTTTACTGCGTTTTTTTAGTCTTAAGCTGAGCCTTTCGGTCAGTGACAACAGTAATAAGGAGGTGCCTATGGAAAAAACATCAACTGTTCGTATTTTTGCTAGTTCAGTATTGGAAACAATTTGGGCTACAGGAGTCGGCAGCGTGGTTGGACACCTATCGACCAAAGCGCATTCAACACATAACAAGGCGGTGTTGTCGCCTTCGACTGGGACTGCTTTCCGCTGGCGCTCCATGGCATCCCCAAACCGCGGCGTTATGTAGAAACTTAACAAAGGAAGTTTATGATGAATTTAAACGCAACTCTTTGGGGGCAAATCCTCTTCTTCGTGGCACTAATCGTCATTTTTTTCACGGTAAGGTTTGCGCAGGGCAAAGCGAGCAATGTTCCTTTGGTTGGCTTTTATGCACTTCTACTCAACTTCTTAATTCCGCCAGGGGGCTGGATTTATTGCGGCTATTGGTATTTTAAAAAGTCTTAACTGAGAGCGGTTAGTTTCAGTGTAGGCTTTAGAACACGAGATATTTTCGCAACCTATACCGCTACGTAAATTTGATATTCGCCTGACTACTTTCCTGCACCAACTCGTTTTTTCCCAAATATTTTTTGTTTTTGATTGTCTAGCGAGGATCAAAAGCAGTCAAATCGAAGAGATGAATAACTTTGTGTAGGTACGTCTGAGGCCTTCGGCAGCATGGATGCTGCCGCAGAGCGCCCATGGAAGGGTTTACAGCGTGCCGCAGAAGTACCTGCACGAACGGCCTGCCGCAGGCAATTGATACACCACGAAGCCATGGTTCAAGGAAACCCTTCATACAGCAAAGTAGTGTGATGCTTACATACTAAGACCTTAGCTGAAAGGCCATTCAGATCTCCTTGCGTTGCACCTGCTGCAGGCAATTGATACACCACGAAGCCATGGTTCAAGGAAACCCTTCAAACAGCTAAGTAGTGTGATGCTTACATACTAAGACCTTTGCTTAAAGGCCCGTTAGGTATCTATGCGCTGCACCTGCCGCAAGCCATTGATACAGCATGAAGCCACGGTCCAAAGCTCCCTTTTTAAGTTTCAAATCAGTTTGATACTAGCTGACTAAGATAGCTGTCCCTTCATGAGGGGATAGAACATGCCGAGACTAGGTCTCGGCATGTGTTGGGTTGAGCCAATTTGCTAGGTTAGAAGAAACCCAGCGGGTTGATGTCGTAGCTGACAAGCAGGTTCTTGGTGTTCTGATAATGGCTGAGCATCATCTTGTGGGTCTCGCGGCCGATGCCTGACTTCTTGTAGCCACCGAAGGCGGCGTGAGCCGGGTAGGCATGGTAGCAGTTGATCCACACGCGACCGGCCTGAATGCCACGGCCCATACGTTGGGCGCGGTTCATGTCGCGGGTCCAGACGCCTGCGCCCAGGCCGTACTCAGTGTCGTTGGCAATCGCCAGCGCCTCGGCCTCATCCTTGAAGGTGGTGACAGAGATGACGGGGCCGAAGATCTCCTCCTGGAAGACGCGCATCTTGTTGTGGCCCTTGAGTATGGTCGGCTCGATATAGTAGCCGGTGCTCTGATCTCCCGAGAGCTGGCAATTGCTGCCGCCCATGAGTACCTGAGCCCCTTCGTTGCGGCCGATCTCCAGGTAGCTCATGATCTTATCGAACTGCTCCTGTGAGGCCTGGGCGCCCACCTGGGTGTCGGTATCCAGCGGGTTGCCCTGCTTGATGCTCTGGGCTCTGGCGATCACCTTCTCGATAAACTTGTCGTAGATAGACTCGGCGATCAACACACGTGACGGACAGGTGCAGACCTCACCCTGGTTGAAGAAGGCGAGCAGCATGCCTTCCACCGCCTTATCCAGATACTCATCTTCCTGGTCCATCACATCGGCAAAGTAGATGTTGGGCGACTTGCCACCCAGCTCGACGGTGGAGGGAATCAAAGACTCGGCGGCGCATTTCAATATGTGGTGACCTATCAGGGTCGAGCCAGTGAAGGCCAGCTTGGCGATGCGCTTGCTGACCGCCAGCGCCTGACCCGCCTCGGTGCCGAAACCGTTGACGATATTGAGTACACCGGCCGGCAGAAGATCCTGGATAAGCTCCACCATTACCAGAATCGATACCGGCGTCTGCTCGGCGGGCTTGAGCACTATGCAGTTACCGGCGGCCAGGGCCGGGGCGATCTTCCAGGCAGCCATCAGCAGCGGGAAGTTCCAGGGGATGATCTGGCCGACAACCCCCAGAGGCTCGGGGAAGTGGTAGCTGACGGTATTACTGTCGATATCGGCGGCGCTGCCCTCTTGGGCGCGGATGCAGCCGGCGAAGTAACGGAAGTGATCCACAAACAGAGGCAGATCTGCATTCAGGGTTTCGCGCACCGCCTTGCCGTTTTCCCAGGTCTCGGCCACGGCCAGAGACTCCAGGTTTTGCTCGACGCGATCGGCGATTCTGAGCAGCAGATTAGCGCGCTCGGTCACCGAGGTCTTGCCCCAGGCTTCCTTGGCGGCGTGAGCGGCATCGAGCGCCAGCTCAATGTCGCGCTCGTCCGAGCGGGCGACCTGACAAAATATCTGACCATCCACCGGCGAGCGGTTATCGAAATATTCTCCGCCCACAGGCGCGACCCACTCCCCCCCGATGAAGTTGTCGTAGCGGCTGTTGAAACTAACTATGGCATCTGTACTGCCTGGCTTGCTGTAGATCATTGTAATTTCCTAGTTTTGTCTTGTTGAAAGACGCTAACTGTCCGGCGTCTAATTT
>NZ_JAKEVJ010000122.1:0-7230 GCF_022398425.1 Shewanella sp. Isolate7
TAAAAATACTAATACAGTTATCGAGCGTTTTAACAAGCTAGAATGATCAATTATTTATTACGATTGGTATTAGTTGATGACTCATTAAAAGTGTCGATGAGCATCGTCTAGCTTAAGATGCGCCGGCATCAGGTAATCACGATAGGCGTAACGATTAAGCTTGTTGATCTTGGGCGTCTTATCCGTTTCTTTCTCTGTAAACTGGGCAACCTGTTGGTTCAGCCAGCTAGAGAAAGTCGCTTGCTCCTTAGTAAGCTCATCGAGCAGCCCTTCATAACCCTCGAAATAGTCTGTCTTTAAGTAGTGGCTGAGCCTAACCAGCTCTTCGGGGTACTGCTCGGCCAAGAAGCGGATTGCCATGTAACTCCATTTATAGGTGCGGTCGAGACCATCCTTATATTCGGTCGCGAAGATAGTCTTGAGATCCGGCGCCTCATCTAATTTTTCCTTGATCACCTTTAGCGTCGAAGGGTTGTCGTCGCCTTTAGAGACATACTCCGCCAGGCCTTCCGACCACCACACCAGCTTGCTCGGGAAATGGCCGAAGCCGCCGTATTTTACGAAGCGGCCATCGAGATAGTGAACATATTCATGATTCAGGTTCCAGATGGCAAATTCCGGGGCTATCCAAAACTGACGATAGGCGAAGAAGCTGGCCTGATTATCTGGGTTAGAGGGTGTTCCTTCGATATACATGCCGCCATTGTCCGTGCCTATGTCGAACAGCAACTGGCCGTAGGCGTTGTATTGGCTCCAATTTTTGAAGGCCACCACCTGCAGCGCGTCATTGTTATCGTTAGCGGTAGGCCGGTGCTCTGTCTTTAGCAACTGATGAAAGTGTGCTTCCTGGGAGGTGAGCTTAGTACAGCTGATGCTGAGCTCATCCGGTGTTAGATCCTGCGCCAGGATATACAGGCTGTCTGAGCATCGATGGCGTATGGGTAAGATCTGCGACTGCTCGGGGATCTGACAGATAGTGCCGCGTGCCTTGCAGGCCTCCTGGCCGGCGAAGGCATTTACATGATAGCCCAAGGTGTAGGTGGTCTTAGCCGCATCCCCTCGCCGCGCAACATCTCGCTCGGCCATCTCGGCCATGGCGTCGTCCAGTGCCTGTTCGGCTGGCGTGATCTTGCCCTCTTCGCCGCTGGGTAGTGCCAGGCGGTAGAGCCCAAGTGCCCAGTAGGCATTGGCTCTTGGCCAGTCTCGCTGATCGTGAAGACTAAGGGGGGAGGCGGCAAAATCGAGTAGCGGTTTATCTAATCTGGCGGCAATCAATTGTTGGTTGAGGGGGCCTTTGGGCTGTTTGCGCGCAGCGTTCAGCAGCATGCCATAGGCTCTCAGGGTCTCCCACAGAGCGTAGTCTGTCACCTGGCTGGGGGATTGGTTAGCCATGCGGCTCAGTTGCTGGTTTAGTAGGGGCAGTAATCTGCCAACTTGCTCGGCGCGCTCATCACTTTCTTCTTCAGTATTGGCATAGTAGCGATACAGGGTGACAGCGAAGTGTTCCTGTAATCTGGCACTCTGAGTGACTAGCTTGCTTTGACCAAGCTTGTTAAGTGCATCCGTTAGCGCGGCGTATTCAGCACTGGTCAGCGCGTCCATGGGACCGAAATAACTAAAGGCCCTCAGGTAGTAGAGCAGGGCATCTAGCGTTTGCTCGTCCTGGCTCTGAATGATGGCTTGTACCGCCTGATTGAAGCTGGCGTTATCGAGTAAAGGGTTGTCATGGCTGAAGCTTTGCAGCACAGGCATGGTGTTAAGCTGGCCGATAAAGGCAGGGTCTAGCTGTGTCGGCGCCGTGGTGCTGCACCCCAGTAACAGACTGGGGCCGAGTAATAAGAGTGCGCGGAGGGATTGGTGTAACATAGGGTCTCCTTTTTATCTTGCATACAATATATTTCATTGTCATGAAGAAGACTAGCTATAATTAAATGCACATTCGATTCCCAAGGCGCTGTAGAGCTTGATAAAATGGCTAGAGTCACCGGCTGTCGAGAAAACCATGTCTAAGATAGATGATCAACTGTTTAGTTCACACGAGCATGCACTAGAGAAAGAGTATGAACTCTGCCCTAAGTGTGGCTGCGAGCTGTCGGTAAAAAACAGTAAGTATGGTGGGTTCATCGGCTGTAACAACTACCCTAGTTGCGACTATACTCGGCCCCTGGTGCATCACGAATCGATAGAGACTCAGGTGATCCAAGGCTCAGAATGCCCCAAGTGTGGCGCAGAGCTGGCGGTGAAGTCGGGCCGTTTCGGTATCTTTATCGGCTGTACCCGATATCCAGAGTGTAAGCATATCGAGAAGCACGATCAGGAGGATCCGGCCGAGGCCGTGTCCTGTCCCAGTTGCCATAAGGGCGTGATGGAGCATAGAACCAGCCGCTTCGGTAAAAGCTTCTATGCCTGTAGCGCCTATCCTAAGTGTAAGTTTTTGGTCAATTATCCTCCCGTGCAGGAGACCTGTCCCGATTGCGGCTTCGGCATCTTGGTCGAACGCAAAGGCGCTGCCGGCATGCGGCTGGAGTGTCCTCAAAAGGCCTGTAAATATAAGCGTCCGCTAGCCTAAGCGTTCTCCACCATTGTTCGCATTAGCTTTGTCTGTATAATCTCGACGCATAAGGTCAAGTCGACCCGTTGAACAAGAAAGGTAAGGCGACATGTTACAGCAAGATCCTGGCGCCCTGGTTGAAACGGTACTGCAAGGTGGCGTCATAGCCTATCCCACCGAAGCCGTTTATGGACTGGGCTGCGATCCCGACAATGATGAGGCGATTCAGAAGCTGCTCGACCTAAAGCAGCGTCCCTGGCAGAAAGGCTTGATTCTGGTTGCCAGTGATTTCAGTCAATTAACGCCCTATATCGATTGCTCTGTCCTCACCGAGGCGCAGATGCAGTCGGCCTTCGATAAATGGCCCGGCCCCTTCACCTTTATCATGCCGAAACGCCCTGGGCTATCCAGCCTGTTGAGCGGTCAGTTTGACTCCCTCGCCGTGCGCGTCTCCAATCATCCTGGGGTGCAGGCCCTGTGTCAGGCGCTGGATAAGCCCATAGTCTCGACCAGTGCCAACCTGACGGGAGAGGAGCCCGCCTTGACACCGGAGGAGGTTATCCGTCAGTTTGATGGCAAGATAGATGGCCTGGTGGCCGGTAGCCTAGGCGCCGGGCCTAAACCGTCGACCATCATAGATGTGATCAGCGGAAAGATTTTACGATAACCATAGCAAGGAATTTTTATGAAGCCCGATGCCACTCAAGTCAAAGCATTCTTACTCGACCTGCAACAGAGGATCTGTGAAGGCCTAGAACAACTCGATGGCGAGGCCAAGTTTGTGGCCGACTCCTGGAAGCGGGAAGAGGGCGGTGGCGGCACGAGCCGCGTATTGACTAAGGGTAAGGTGTTTGAGCAGGCAGGGGTGAACTTTTCCCATGTGACCGGCGCGGAAATGCCGGCATCTGCCACGGCGCACCGCCCCGAGCTGGCCGGGCGTAGCTTCGAGGCCATGGGCGTCTCCCTGGTGATCCATCCTAATAACCCTTATGTGCCGACGACCCACGCCAATGTGCGCTTCTTTATCGCCGAGAAAGAGGGAGCGGATCCTGTCTGGTGGTTCGGTGGTGGGTTCGATCTGACCCCTTACTACCCGTTCGAGGAAGATGTGGTGACCTGGCATCAGAGTGCCAAGGTATTGTGCGAGCCGTTCGGCGAGGATGTTTATCCTAAATATAAGAAATGGTGCGACGAGTATTTCTTCCTGCCCCACCGTAATGAGACCCGTGGCGTCGGTGGTCTCTTCTTCGACGATCTCAATGAGCCAGGGTTCGAAAACAGCTTTGCCTTCATGCAGGCGGTGGGCGAGGGTTTCTTGAAGGCCTATGCGCCGATTGTCGAGAAGCGCAAAGACACCGAATATGGTGAACGTGAGCGTGATTTCCAGCTCTATCGTCGTGGCCGCTATGTGGAATTTAACTTGGTCTATGACAGAGGCACGCTGTTTGGCCTACAAACCGGTGGCCGTACCGAGTCTATCCTGATGTCTATGCCGCCACTGGTGCGTTGGCAATATGCCTATACACCTGAGCCGGGCAGTGCGGAGGCGAAACTCTATACCGACTTCCTCAAGCCGAGAGATTGGCTGCCAGCGTAGAAGGTCAACCAGAAGCTAAAAAGGACTCTATTGAGTCCTTTCCTGTTTTGCACATATTGGTTTCGCACATATTGGCGCCTATGCTATTGGTTACGCATATGATCGGCTAGGGTCGAGATCGCCTGGTAGATGGCTTCCCTATGTTGCGGCTCCTTGATCTCTATCGCTAATGCTCGCTGCATGCAGAGTAGCCACTGATCGCGCATGGTCTCGTCTATGCTAAAGGGCATGTGCCTGGCACGCAGGGCCGGGTGTCCATGACGTTGATGAAACAGCTGTGGGCCACCTAGCCAGCCGCTGAGGAACTCGAACAGCTTCTGTTCCGACTCGGCAATGGGGGATCTATGCATGGTCAATAAGGCCTGGGTGTCTGGGTTGGTCTGCATCTGGTGGTAAAACTGTTTGGCCAGCGCCCTGATCACCTCTTCACCGCCAATTCTATCGTAGGCGTTTGATTGCTGAGGATCGCGCTCGGCTGAAGGCTTAGCCATCATCTTCTTTAACCACTTCATCTGACTCTCTCGTGGGCTCTGTTGGACTCGATTTAGATATCAAGCGGCACACTAGCGGATTCTCCAGTTGCAATCAATGCTAGTTTCCCTGAAGAGATTGCATGGCGTCGCCCTTTGCTTCGCCTAAAAAGCTCAGTAGACTGGGCGCAATCGGATTAACAGAGACAGTTACCCCATGACACAACTGCTGGTGCAAGACAGATATGCCGTATTTGGCCATCCCATAGGGCATAGTAAATCTCCCGCTATTCATCAGGCTTTTGCCCAGTCGACGGGGGAGTCGATCCGGTATGAAGCGATTTTGGCGCCCCTCAATGGCTTCGCCGAGTCTCTGCAAAGCTTTTTCAGTGAAGGGGGTAAGGGTGCGAATGTGACCCTGCCATTCAAGGAGCAGGCCTATGCCTTGTGTGATTGCCTGAGTGAGGAGGCGAGACTCGCGGGCGCGGTGAATACCCTTAGCCGCTTGGATGACGGCCGTATCAAGGGAGATAATACCGACGGCTTGGGGCTGGTGGCGGATCTCGAGCGCCACATAGGATCCTTAAGCGGTAAAAATGTCTTGCTTATCGGTGCCGGCGGCGCCGCGCGAGGCGCCATACTGCCGTTATTGAATGCTGGTATCGCCTCTCTGACGATTCATAATCGCACCCATAGCAAGGCCGAACTACTGGCCGAGACATTTAAGGCGTATGGTCAGGTTAAGGCTTGCACCTTAGACGAGCTGAATCATAGTTTCGATATCGTCATCAATTCAACGTCTGCCAGCTTAAGTAGGGAGTTGCCGAATCTGCCACACGAGATTATCGCTGCCCATACCGTCTGCTACGATATGATGTATGGCAAGGACCTCACCGCCTTTAACCGCTGGGCCTCGAGTCAGGGGGCGGGTGAGGTGATCGATGGCCTCGGCATGCTGGTGGGCCAAGCGGCTAAGAGCTTCGCCATCTGGCGTGGCGTCGAACCTGCCGTCGAGCCAGTGCTGGCACAGTTGCGTAATGAGCTCGCCGTACAGGCGTGAGAGTAGCTATGTCGTTAGATGGCAATAGGAGTAGCAAGCCATGAATCAAAGCATCATATTTACCGAGCAACTGACCTGGGATGCTCAGCAAAATGGGATTCACTTTACCGCGCAGCAGCAGGGGATGTTGATCGACTGCTACATCAGCCAGAAGGTGCTTGAGCATCTGGCGGCCGAGAAGATTAATAACAGTGAACAGGCACTGTCCTTGTTTGAACAGTTTCGTTTCGATATCGAGGAGCAGGCGGAAAAGTTGATCGAGCAAGAGGCGTTTGACGTTCAAGGCCATATACAGGTTGAGCGTGTCGACTAGCTCATTCTAAAGTTTGCCCCTAGCGCTTACGTTGATGCTGCATAAGGGCGCCGAATCATCGACGCCATGCAGGTTGAGTTTAATGCGCATTTCTCGACAGAGAAGCACTAGGTCGGCAGATCCTGCAACGCCTCTTCAATATATTCGTTCTTCAGGCGGACATAGTTATCCGCCGACTCTGGCAGGAAGTTTATTTCTGCCTCTGTCAGCGCTCTCACCTTCTTGGCCGGGCTGCCTACATACAGGTGACCACTTTCCAGTGTCTTGCCGGGTGGAACCAAAGAGCCTGCGCCTAAGATCACATCGTCTTCTATTATTGCGCCGTCTAGTATGATGGCGCCCATGCCGATAAGGATACGGTTGCCGACTCGGCAGCCATGCAACATCGCCTTATGACCTATGGTGACATCATCGCCTATGAGAAGTGGGTATCCTTCGGGGCGGCTGGCCGATTTACGGGTGACATGTAATACGGTGCCATCTTGTACGTTTGAACGTTTACCAATGCGGATGTGATTCACATCGCCTCGCGCCGCGACCATGGGCCAGATGCTGGCATCTGTGTCTAAAGCAATATCGCCGACGAGTACACAGGCTTCATCAATATACACACTGGCATCAAATTGTGGGCTAAGGCCCTTATAGGCACGGATAGATTTTGTCATGGCTAAGTCCTTAAAACGGCCAAATGAGTGGGGGGTACCCAGTATAATGGGGAAAAAGTAGCTAGTCAGGCGAAAAAGCGCGCAAACAATGCAAAAGAGGCACTTTTCTTTTAAAAAGCCCTTGCACAAAAGATTTGGCTCCCTATAATGCGCTCCCACTGACACGGCAAACGGCGCTACTTAGCAACGATTACCAAGCTCAGATGGTTAAAGTGATAAAGTTGAAAAACTTCTTAAAAATCACTTGACGCCAACATCGGGAAGTGTAGAATACGCATCCCTAAGCCGACGGCCCAGCGCTAACGGCGGCATCCAAAAGTAAGGGTGCAATGCTCTTTAACAAGATAAAACAAGAAATCTGTGTGGACACTCACAGGTATTGAGTTAATCGAAAACGATTTAAATCTCAATGCAATTCTTTACTAGAGATAGTGAGAGTCCATAGCAATATGTACAAACATCCTTAGATTCTTCCGAGTCTAAGTGATGAATCAGAATTCATTGAGTCGCTTCCTTTTGAATAAAGAGTGGAGCAGAAAAACTTTTAATTGAAGAGTTTGATCATGGCTCAGAT
>NZ_JAKEVJ010000123.1:0-13455 GCF_022398425.1 Shewanella sp. Isolate7
TCGCGCCGAGAGAGCGATAAAACCGTTCGTCATTGGGCGGAAGAACTGGCTATTTGCCAATACGGCCAATGGTGCGAACGCGAGTGCCATACTGTACAGTGTGATCGAAACCGCCAAGGCGAATGGGTTGACGCCCTTCGATTACTTGATGTACTGCCTTGAGCAGTTGTCACTTAAGCCCGAGTGTCTAGAACACTTGCTACCCTGGAATGCAAAACTCGGCTAGGTGCAGTTCTCCGGACGGATACCGAGAAAACGAAGAGAAGCCGCACGTGAATTACTTGCTCAAGGTATTGATCCCCAGTACCACCAGCAACAACAAAAAGAAGCTATAAATATCGATGCCAAGAACACACTGAGATCGGTAACTGACAGTTGGTTTGAGATAAAAAAGCAGAAGGTCTCTGAAAACCATGGCCAGAAGCTATATCGACGTCTTGAGATGTACCTGTTCCCAGCACTGGGCGAAACACCGATCAGCTTGCTAACTGCTCCCCAAGTCATTCAAGTGCTAAAACCCGCCGAAGCAAAAGGCAATGTCGAAACCTGCAAACGCGTGATTAGCTGGTTAAACGAAGTAATGACCTTTGCAGTCAATACTGGCCTAATACACTCAAATCCATTGATTGGTATAGCTGCTGCCTTCGGTGTCCCAGAGAAACGGCAAATGCCTACGCTCAAACCAGCTGAGCTGCCTGAGCTAATGGAAGCATTGTCATACGCCAGCATAAAACTGACAACTCGCTGCTTAATTGAATTTCAGCTTCACACTATGACGCGCCCAGCCGAGGCGGCGGAAGCAAAATGGCAGGAGGTAAACCTTGATAAAGCCCTTTGGGTAATACCAGCAGAGCGCATGAAGATGAAACGTGAGCATATCATCCCACTAACGCCGCAAGTCATAGCACTATTGAAGCGCATGCAACCGATTAGCGGTCACTTAGAATACATATTCCCCGCAGATCGTAATCCTAAAAATCATACCAACACCCAAACAGCCAATATGGCTCTCAAGAGGATGGGCTTCAAGGGCCGCCTAGTTGCTCACGGCCTGCGTGCATTAGCTAGTACTACACTTAATGAACAAGGCTTTGATGCCGAGCTAATAGAGGTGTCACTAGCCCATGTTGATAAAAACACTGTAAGGGCTGCATACAACCGCGCTGACTACATAGAGCGGCGCAGAGAACTTATGTGTTGGTGGAGTGGGCATATAGCGGCGGCCGCCAAAGACGGCCACTCTAGCTGAACAAAACAATTGAAAGCGATCTAATGCTGTTTACTTTCATTCCACTTAGCAGTTAACTTTTCGTTAGTTTTGAAATCAATAACATTTGGAGAGCTATTTATGCACTCTTTTTCAGCTTTTACTTTTTGGGCCTGTTTTAACTTCTCTTTTCGTCTTGCTATTAATAATGAAGGAAGAGCAATAAATGCATTTAAAGCTTTTTTACTTAAGTCATAACCACTTGCTATAACAACTGTTTCAATAACTGGTTTATATGCCTCATCGCCAACAAGCTCGACTAAAAACGCAATAAACTCTGTATAAATGCTACCTTCTCTAGCTTCTTTGAGAGCCCAAACAATACCGCATTGACCTTCTTGGTATAGAGGTAACTCAAGCTCTTTGGTCACCAGTTCAAGTTCTAAAAGTGCAGTAAGAGTCGTTTCTAAGACACTCGATGACACAACACCGAGTTCTTTTAAATCGCTGTAATAGCCAGTCGAGAATAACGACGCAGGGTTATTCTCATATGTCAGTTCAGTTTTAAAAGTGATGCTTCCTAATTCCTGTGCATTTTCAAACTCAGCCAATTGTTCGGCTCGATAAAGCTTAGTCGTTCCAAAAACTAACGGGGTTGGTGCAAGCCTAGAAGATTCGGTCGTTAAATTCAGTGAGTCGCTATCTAATAACTCATCAGCCTCAGCAAAAATAAACTGCTTTAAAAACTGATCGATGCGAATATTGAGCTTAAAGGGTGGAATGCTTAGGCCATCTAATTTTTCAAAATAGACTTTGGCTTTTGCCTTATCAACGGTGTCTTTAAGCGCATCAAAGCGACCAAAATTGTTAAGATTTTTCTCATTAACACTATCACTCAATAAGCTTACAAGCAGACTTTTATCTAAACCTAGCGCATTAACAATGGCATTAATCTGGGCATTTTCAGCATTGTCTTTGTAGGTGTTGATGTAATCTCTGAAAGTATGGCCTTCTATTAACTTTGCATCGCCACGCTGTAAATCATGTAAGAAAAGTTTGGCGTATTTTTGTTCAGCTTGCGTCAGTGAAGAAAATGACTTGTGCAGTTCGTTGAGCGTAAGTTCAATGCTGGCTTGATCATTATGCTGATTTAGCTCTTTTAAATATTTATCAAAACGACTATTCATGTAGTCAGCATCAATCTTTCCAGTATCAATTTCCGTCAAATAGCCACTAATATCAAACGGTACATCGCCGCCACCCGCACCGCCACCATCACCTTTTGATGCGAGCTCTTTATAACGCAGCGCAAGGCTCAGGTAGGTTTGTTCATCAATGGCGAGAGTAACCTCATGTTCAGTGCCACTTTTGCCTGCTGAAGCGTCCGTCGTGAATGTATAGACCAACTGTTCCCAATGTAAACCTTGTACCTTCGCGGCTTCTAGATGCTTGTTAAATACTTTAAATAGTTCAGCAAACTTTGCGCACGCCTCAACATCTTCTGGCAGTTTTTCAAAATTTGCCACACCGGCACTGATGAACAACTCGGTAATATCACCGAATAGTTCATTCATTGCTTCTAAGTTACTTTCTAGCCTATCAACAAATAACCCAATAGGTCTGTCGCCAGAGTATAGTTTTACCGCATCGTTAATATGTTGCTCCATCGTATGCGGGTAACGATAGTAACGGATAACACCATGAGGCTTATCGGGGCCAAACAATCGATTGGTACGAGAGAAGGCTTGGATGATGTTTTGGTATTTAATTACCTTATCTAAATACAAGACATTCAGCCACTTGGAGTCAAAACCGGTAAGCATTTGGTCTACAACAATTAATAAATCCAACTGTTTTGTAGGGTCGGTATGAATGCGCTCATAAGGTTTTTTGTGAGCAAGACGTGCGGCTAAATCTTTCTTAAATGCTGCATGGCGGGCAAAATCAAAATCGTGGCCATAACGCGCATTATAGTCACGCATAATCTCATCCAAGCCATCACCTTTAAACGTTGGCCCACGGTCGCCACTGCCGTCATTATCAATGTTAGGATCAAACAGCGCTGATACTTTTAAATCAGGCTTAGCAGCCTTCAACAGACGGTAATAATCAATGGCTTCAGCAATACTGTTAGTAGCCAAAATCGCATGAAACTTATTGCCTTGGCTTAGCACATCCCATTTGTGCAGAATATCTTCTACCACTTTGGCTTGGTGAGTCTCGCTTAGGTACTGACTTTTAGGTACATAATCTTCAATACCTTTGTGGTATTTACCTGTGGCGTCTTTGTAGCCAGCCATAGGCACTTCATTCATAAAATAATTAAATTTTTTCTTTTTGGCCGGATTATCCATTGCTTCCGCTACCGATTCCGCCTTAGCTTGCTCTAGGGCGACAGCCTGCCTTAAGTCACCGTCCCTAAAAGTAGGCACTTTATAGGGATCAAAGCCGAGTACGTTACCATCTCGAATACCATCAGCTATGCTGTAGCGGTGCAACTCATTGCCAAATACGGTACTGGTGGTATTGCCGTTTTTTTCATTTTCTTCTTGGATGGGCGTACCGGTAAAACCAAAAAATAAGGCACGTGGAAAAGTACGTTTAATAACAATCAGCATGTCGCCAAAGGTTGAACGATGCGCCTCATCAATAATAAACACTAAGCGCTTGGCGCGAATTTTTTCAATATCAGCCGAATTGGTGGCGGTACCAGCGTCGTCTACTTCTTCAAAAATATTACTCATTTTTTGAATAGAACTAACAATCAGGGTATCGGCTGGAGACGTGCTTTTTAGCTTAGTTACCAATACATGGGTATTTTCGGTGGCTTGTACATCTTCACCATCGCTTGCAAAATTACGGTATTCCGCCAGCGACTGGGTGCCAAGCTCAATTCTGTCCATCAAAAAAATGACTTTATCGGCATCTTTTGATTGGGCAATCAGCTGCGCCGATTTAAAGCTGGTCATGGTTTTTCCAGAGCCCGTGGTATGCCATACATAGCCGCCCAAACGGTCTGGATTATTGGGGCCGCCCAATTGTTGCCAGTTGGTTTTGGCTACCTTATCCGATATCGCATTGGCAGCGTAATACTGATAACTGCGCATTACTTTAAGCACACCATCGGTATCATCGGCAACGGTGTAAAAACCAATCAACTGGTGTGCCATGGGGATGGATAACAGTGTCGAGGCAATGTCTTTCCAATGGTTCATGGGCTCGTTATTAAAATCGGCCCAATTGAATTGGTAATCTGGGTTAAATTTGCCATCTAGCCCTGGGTTAGCAAAGTATTTGGCCTCATTAGGCTCCATAGCGACAAACACTTGGATCAGTGAAAATAGGCCGCTAAAAATGCCCTCAGCGCTATATTTTTCAATTTGGTTAACCGCTTGGCTTACTGGCACGCCACTGCGTTTAAGTTCAACATGAATTACCGGCATACCGTTTATTAGTAACAGCACATCACCACGTCTGTCATTGCGAAGTGGGCTACCACGTTCGAACTTAGGTTGTTGCACTATTTGGTAACGGCTCTGGCCTGCCGCAATTTCCTGGCGGTCATAGAT
Organism: Shewanella sp. Isolate7; assembly: GCF_022398425.1. Classification (NCBI taxonomy): domain Bacteria; kingdom Pseudomonadati; phylum Pseudomonadota; class Gammaproteobacteria; order Alteromonadales; family Shewanellaceae; genus Shewanella; species Shewanella sp. Isolate7. The sequence continues at coordinate 4,777 of NZ_JAKEVJ010000123.1, forward strand.
CTTCAGGCTGACTTCTTTGCCAAGATGCATGGAATCGGCGGGGTTATCGCGCTTAATGGCCACAGTTTTGCCGTTGATTAGCCCATTGAGTTTAAGCGGTGTTTTCAGCTCTTTTATCTGTTCAATAATCTGCTGCATTTCCGTTGTCGTCAGTGGCACATCGTTTAAACGGTCTTGCTGGCGATTGTTCTCAAATAAAATATTCGCCCAGTTTTGCAGTAACTCCGCTTCGGTTTTATTTTTAAGTATCTCAGGCTCCCAGCCTTTGTGGGTAAGCACCTCAATAAAGGCCTGCTCAAATTGTGCTTCGGTTTTAAAGGTGGTCATGGTGGTACTCCCTGCTAAACAAACATTTTGCTCAAGCAGGCCTGCTTGATATTGTTGAGTTTGGTGATTTGTTGTTGGTGTTGATTGATCAACTCATCGAGCTTTTGGAAATAGTTGCCGATGGCGGTTTGCTCATCTAATTCTGTAGGTATAAGTACATTTAAATTGGATAAAACCTTTTGACTTACCCCTTTCGCTGTTCCACCACTTGATAGTGCTGACAATTCTCGAAATACATTTAAGCTTCTTAACAACACAGCAAGAAAGTCTTCAGTAATAACTTCTGGTTTAACTACAAAAGCGATTGTTCTCTGGCTTAGAATGTATTTATCAGCATTAGGAACCTGAGCTACATTACCCATTGGGGCCTCAGTAGTGAAAAGCACTTGCCCTTGATGAAGATCTGAACCATTCATCCATTTGTCATAAAGCTTTTGATCACCAAAATGAGGGTCGATTGAAAAATCGATATATCCTTGCTTAACATTTAAAGCCGACAATGCTCGATATCCTGTTGGGCTCCAATCCAGCCCTAGTTTTTTCGGAGTACGACCTCGAAAGTCTATAATTCTTTCGATACTATCCAGCAATCCAATTTCCTCCCACTCACCACTAAACCCTTTAAACCGGATTTCTGGCATGGTTTCGCCTTGTTTAGGAAACATTTTTTCCAGCATGGCTTTTTTTATGTTGCTGAGCTTGTCATGCTTTTGTTGGTGTTGGTTGATTAGGTTGTCGAGCTTTTGGAAGGTGTTGCCGAGATGATCAGACTCCCGTTTATCTGTTGGGCAGCTAACAGCAACCTGCTTAATTTCATTCATATTGATTTTTTTTGGAAATGCAATATGGAGCGTACGAAGCCAAATGTCTCTTTGCACATACGGTGATGCAATAGCACTTTTCAAGAAATATGGGCTAAGTTGTTTGTACTTCAATAACGCCAGTGTCACGTAATATGCTTTGTCATCATCAGTTTCCACAACGTTTGCTGTTCCTACATCTCCTATTCGAGTCATTAGAACATCATTTTTTTGGGGATAGACTTTAAACTCTTCTTTGAAATCTTTTTCAGAAATAAATTTTTGTGAGGTTAATGTCCTTATATTCTCAGCAGAGAGAAACATTACCCCATTTTTTATATACGTCGGCGTTTGATGTGTTCCATCATATACATCGGTAATTTTATCCAGACTCAAACTTTGCCACTGATCACTAAACCCTTTAAAGCGAATCTCAGGCACATTATTTTCCACACTCATCTTATACGCCCTTCAATAAGTTGGTGAGTTCAGCCAAGCCCTGAAGATCAAACTCATTGCCCGTAAGTTCGCCCATCATTTTGGCCAGCTCTTGCTCGGTGGTTTTAATATCACTCGCCACTTGTGAATAGGTCACCGCGTATTTATCGGCAAGGGCTTGCACTTGGCTGGTGAGCTGAGTAATCACGGCGCTTGGCATGGCAGCTAGCTCTTGGCTTAACGGTGTGATCCATTTTAGGTGCAGCAATTCATTGACTTGATCATCGGTTAAGCCTTCGATGGTGGTTTTGGTTTTTAAGTGCAGGGCGACTTGTGCTTCTTTGACCGCTTTTTTCAGAGCTTTTTCTTCATCGATGAGTTTATTGGCCTTAATGATTTTTGCTTTATAACTTTCCTCTGGCTCAGGGCTGTCGGCTGAGAACTTAGTTTTGGTCTCTTTTTGCTCTTTTAGGAAAGCTTTCGCCGCCTTGGCGACTTCGGCATTGGCAAAGCCGTCTTTGCTTTCTTTTACCGTGTCTTGCTCTTTGTCTTCTTCGCTTAGGGAAGGTGCGAACAAGTCGTCGCACAGCTCTGGCTTTGATAGCAGCGACAGTTCAAGGCATTCAACTGAGGGCATGCCGAGGCCTGCTGAAGTTGAATAATGCCGAAATGGTGTTGCTATCAAAGCCCCGCAGGGCGAGGCTTACAGCGGTATTTGCTGCGTTACAGTTCTTGCGAAGGACTAGGGCCATTCGCTGCAAACTGTGCCTTGCATCTATCCACTTTAAGCACACGCAGAGCAAGCACGNTCGTCGCACAGCTCTGGCTTTGATAGCAGCGACAGTTCAAGGCATTCAACTGAGGGCATGCCGAGGCCTGCTGAAGTTGAATAATGCCGAAATGGTGTTGCTATCAAAGCCCCGCAGGGCGAGGCTTACAGCGGTATTTGCTGCGTTACAGTTCTTGCGAAGGACTAGGGCCATTCGCTGCAAACTGTGCCTTGCATCTATCCACTTTAAGCACACGCAGAGCAAGCACGGGACTTATTCGCACCTTCCTTAGTGATTCGAGTATTTCTTCCAGCGAGCTGGCGATTTCGACAAGGCGGTTTTCTTGTTTTGCCAGTGCCCCTAGGTCATCGCTCAAGTAGGTTTGTTGTACTAAATCAAATGGCATGATGTGGCCTTTCCAGCCATCTTGTACTTCGGTGTCTTTGCCCTTAACCTTTTTAACCACGATATTGGGGTCAACTTGCTTAGTGGCGGCGAAGCCTTCGGTTTGCATCACTTCCAAGTCGGTACTGATAACTTGCCATTGGTTGTTTAAAAACTGATAGGCCTGGTACTTGTCGATGAGGGCAACACTGCTTAAGCGTGTGAATAACTCGGCGCTTAATTCAGACTCTTGCTGATTACGGTTAACATCTTGCCAGCCTTGAATAAGCGTATTGATTAAATAGTCATCAAAACCAGCAAAAGCTTGGTTATAAGCACTGATAAATTCGATGACTTGTGGATGCAGGGTAATGGTTGCATTAACGTCTTGCTTAGTAATGGCTAATTCACTGTAGGCGGCAGACTTGGCCACAAACAGCGCATCATGCAATTGCGGGAATGATTGCCAATATTGGTGTAACTGCGCAATTTCGCTATTGGGTATTCCACCTAGCATAGTGGCGTGTAAATCCCAGCTTTCAGCCGCTGGTGACGAATCTACATAACGGGGTATGTTTAAGTTGTAGCCATTGTCGCGCAGGGTTTGCTTACTCACCACTTGCGAGAATTTTTCGATGCTGTCGCGGTTAATGACCGCATCAACAATGCGCTTGATGTCACTGGCTTGCAGTTTATTGTTTTTACCTTCTTTAACAAAGTGCTTGGAGGCATCCACAATTAATACGTCATTGTTTTCACGCTTCTGCTTGAGCACCAAAATAACGGTAGGAATACCAGTACCAAAAAAGATGTTAGCTGGTAAGCCGATAATGGCATCAATGTGGTTTTGCTCAATCAGTTGCTTGCGAATTTCGCCTTCTTCACCACCTCTAAAGAGTACGCCGTGGGGCAAGACAATGGTCATAATGCCATCGGGTTTTAGGTGGTAAAGGTCGTGTAGCAAAAAGGCAAAATCGGCTTTGGTTTTAGGTGCAAGACCAAAACGCGAGTAACGTGGGTCGCTGTCTTTAAAACTTGGGTCCCAAGGTTGCGAGTAAGGCGGGTTAGAAACGACCGCATCCACATACAGCGCATGATAAGTACCTTGCGGATCGTTTTCATCAAAGTATGGCCAATCGTCTTCTAAGGTGTCACCGTTACGGGATTTGATGTTGCTGGCTTTAATCCCGCGCATGATCAGGTTCATACGGGTCAAGTTATAGGTATTGGCTTTTAGCTCTTGAGCATAATAGGTAATGCTGTCGCGGCTTTTGGCGTATTTTTCGACCGCTTCACCAATATTAATCAGTAGCGAACCCGAGCCCGACGTTGGGTCGTAAATCTCGATGGTGTCTTTGTGTTTTAATTCGTGGGCGATGATGTGCGACATCAGTACCGAGACTTCATGGGGCGTGTAGAACTCTCCAGCTTTTTTACCGGCATTAGCGGCAAATTTTTCAATCAGGTATTCATAGATGTAACCCAATACGTCATAGCCTTGCTTACCGTTCATTGGGATATTTTTGATTAAATGCAGTAGGTCACTAATGGCTTTTGTACGCTTACCCGCGCTTTCACCAAGTTTGCTAAGACCTGTTTCAAGTGTGGTGAAAATACCTTCAAACAATTTTTTGTAGGTAGGAGAAATCAAACGGCTAAAGGCTGATAGCGCATCGCGCACGTTAGATTCGTCAAAGTCGGACGTTGGATCAATCCAGGTTGAAAATAAGTTATCATAAGCGATGAAATAGCCTAGATTGTCTTGAATGTACTTGACCGTGTCCGCGTCTTCTTCGTTGAGGGCTTTAATGTCTTCAGGTGTCATGCCCTCTTTGGTGACAAACTGAACTAACTGGTCGCTCAGGTACTTGTAAAAAATGAAACCTAAGATGTAATCTTTGTATTCGTTTGCTTCGATTTTTGAGCGCATCTGGTTTGCTGATTCCCAGATTTTTGCCGCTAATTGTTGTTTGTTCATATTCTGATCATTTCGCTTCTAATGTAGGCCAACATCGCAAAGATTGTTGGCAGAGTCATGTAATTTGGTGTTTAGAGGCTCTGTTAGCCTTGTTCTTTTTGTTCTTACGTATGTCCCTCATTTTAAACTTGCTTCTACTTGCAAGCCTAAAGGACGTTTTTCAGCAAGCTTAAATTGGTTCTGACCTTTTCAAGGCTAAAACTTAGTAATCAATTTCAAAGTGTTAGTTCTAACATGTTCTGCTGATAAGTTTAATGCTGAGAGAGTATTGAAAAATGGAGTAATGGACAATGCCTTAGGTATAGATACGGGACATCGTTAGACTTTTTCGCTCCAATGTCGCTTAACAGTCGCAATACCTAAACCAAGAACTTCCGCAGTTTTTCGTTGTGATAGACCTTCAGCTTTTTTTGACTGAACTGCGACGGTGGTGCCATAAGCTTTTGGTCTGCCTAGTTTCTTGCCTTCTGCTTTAGCTCGCTCAAGGCCTTCTTTTGTACGCTCTCTTATTCGGTTTCGCTCGAACTCGGCAAAGGCTGAAAACATCTGCAACATCAGCTTGCCCTCGGCACTAGAAAGATCAGCTACGGGTAAATCAAGGCACACAACCTTTATGCCCTTCTCTGTGAGCAAGTTAATGGTTTTTTGTACGTCGATGTTATCTCTACCTAGCCTGTCTAGCTTCAAGACCACCAGCATATCGCCACTTTCCATCTGATGATTGATGAGCATCTTAAACTTTTGACGCTTCATCGCTTCGACAGAACCTGAAACCGTTTCGCTGATAACCCTGGAGTCATTTACCTCATAGCCCTTCTGCCTAATAGCTATAATTTGATTCTCGGTTGTTTGCTCAATCGTCGAAACCCTGCAGTAAGAAAAGATACGCATTATTCACCCACCTTTGTAAAAGGTATCAAATATAGGGGTATCATATAGATTTGAAATCATAAAAGCTACATCCTATTTTTTTGATACCAATATTAAAGAGAGAAAGCTGGTATCAATATACGAACCATAAAAATGGCCCCGACAAATCTTGTCGGGGCCTTTCGTATTTATGAGCTATCAATCTAGATCTCAGTTGCCAATTTAGTGCACTAGACACTAAAACCAGAAATTAGACTGAGCCTAACACTTCACCAATGACTGCTCGACACTTTGCATCTGACTGGCCAGCTGGCCGTAGTCATCCAACATGAAGTTGATGTGTCCTAGCTTACGGTTGGGCTTGGCGGCCTTGTTGTACCAGTGCAGGCTGGCATTACTGCTGAGCACCTCCATTGGTGGAGCAGCTACGCCCAACAAGTTAAGCATACCTGTCTTGCCAATGGCGGATGTGGCGCCCAGCGCGAGTCCGGCGACGGCGCGGATGTGATTCTCAAACTGGCATGTCTGGGCACCGAGCTGAGTCCAGTGACCGCTGTTATGTACCCGAGGTGCTAACTCATTCACCAGCAGCTTATCACCCACCACAAACAGCTCCATGGCGAGCACGCCCACATACTCTTGGGCTTGCAGCAGTTTGGTCATATAGGCTTGTGCCTGCTGCACCATCTCTGCGTTTAATCCCCTGGCAGGCGCCATTGAGCGCACCAGAATCCCGTTTTGATGTTGATTTTCAGTGAGTGGGTAACAGCTGACCTCACCGCTTGCACTTCGCACACCGATGATAGACACCTCGGCGTCGAAGGGGATCCATTGCTCAGCCAAATAATGACCAGCTTTCAGCTCAGGCGATACCTTCGCGAGATCCTCATCACTACGCACCACCCATTGGTTCTTGCCGTCATACCCCTCATCGAGCGACTTGATCACCATGGGGTAACCCAGTGTCTCGGCACTCTCTTCGAGGCTGACATCATAGGTAAAGGGGGCACAGGGAATGCCAAGCTGGGCTAGTAGCTGCTTCTCATGAATGCGGCTCTTACACTTGGCGATGCTGTCGACATTAGGCCGAATTGTGCAGTGGGCTTCGAGTGCGCGCACTAGCTCCAGATCCACCTGCTCCTTCTCGACCGTTATTACTTCCGGTTTTCCCAAGGCTTCATAGAGTGAGCTGACACTCTCTCCTGGCTGCCAGGACGCCACAGGCCCTAGGCCTTCAACGCAACTGAGATCCGTATCTGGGCCGCCATCGGCGACGAAGCTAAATTTAAGCCCTAAGGGAATGCCCGCCAGCGCCATCATGCGCGCCAGCTGACCACAACCGATAATGCCGATGCGCATTATTCCACCTCCAGCGGCACACCTGAGGTTTGGCTTGCACGCCAGTCACACAGACGCTGGGTCAGGTCGCTATCGCCCAGCGCTAAGATTTGCGCCGCCATCAGGCCTGCGTTGAAGGCGCCTGAATCGCCAATTGCCTGGGTGGCTACCGCAACCCCTTTGGGCATCTGTACGATAGACAGCAGGCTGTCCATCCCTTTTAGCGCCTTGCTCATCACGGGCACCGCAATCACAGGCAGATGCGTCATGGCCGCCGTCATGCCCGGCAGGTGCGCCGCGCCGCCCGCACCGGCGATGATCACCTCTATGCCTTCATCGGCCGCACCATGGCTGAAACTCACCAGACGCTCTGGGGTACGGTGCGCTGACACGACCTGTTTGCTGTAGGCGATACCCAGGGCATCGAGGACTGTGGTGGCATTTTTCATGGTCGGCCAATCGCTCTGTGAACCCATGATGATTGCTACTCTTGCTTTGTTCATATGTGCCTCTTAATTTGATAACCAATTGGTGAACAGCGCATAGGTAGGTATGCCCACCAATACGTTGAACGGAAAAGTAATTGCCAGTGAATAGGTGATAGACAGGCTCTGATTCGCCTCGGGAATCGCCACTCGCATGGCCGCCGGCACGGCGATGTAAGAGGCGCTCGCCCCCAGTACCGCCAGCAGGGTTGCCCCACCAGTCGACAAGCCAATCTGTAAGCCTAAAATGCAGCCCAGCAAACCGCCAACCAGAGGCATGAAGACGCCGAATGCCAGCATGAAGTTACCCATCTGCTTGAGCTCTTTTAGGCGGCTGGCGGCCAGCATCCCCATCTCGAGCAGGAAGAGCGCCAGTACACCGTGGAACAGATTAAAGAACAGCGGTGTTACCCCCTCGATACGCTCGGCCCAGAGATAGCCGATGATTAGCGCGCCGACGAGCAATACCAGGCTCTGGTTGCAAAACACCTCGTGAATGAGTGTGCGCCACTTAAGATTGGTGCCCGAACGTCTGGCCAGGGCGATACCCACGGCGATGGCGGGGATCTCCAGCAGAACCACAAACAAGGGGAAATAGGCCTCGTAACTGATGTTTTGTGTCTCGAGAAACGCCACGGCCACCGCGTAGGTGCCAATACTTACCGAGCCATAATGGGCGGCGATAGAGGCCGCATCTTCGAGCTTAAGTTGCCCCACATAACGCAGGATGGGAAAGGCGATTAGCGGCAGAACAAGTCCCAGACAGATCACTAGTAGAGACTGGGGCAAGAGCGCGATAGAGCCATATTTTGCCAGTGCAACGCCGCCCTTGAGGCCGATGGCTAACATGAGAAACAGCGTGAGGCTTTGATAGAGCGCCTTGGGAAACTGTATATCCGAGCGGATTAGGGTCGCGAGTGCCCCCAGGATAAAAAAGGCGATGGTGATATCTAGCTGCATCTTAAGCGCCCTTCACTTGCAGGCGAGTTGCGGGCTTTAAGCTGCGACGCTTAGACGACAACTTAGACGACAGCTTAGACGACAATTTAGCAGCGATAGAGACCAGGGTCAGAGAGAGCAGACCGAGACCGACAACTAATAACCCCATACCGTTGTGCCCTTCCCTCATGGTCGCAAAAGCGAGAGTGGTCACGATCAGGCCGACGACTATGCTAAAGAGTGACTGTTTTTCTGCCTGGATAAGTTGAGTTAACTGTTTCATAAGATCCCCCGTTTACGACTGATACCGCGAAAAATTCGGTGTTCTTGCAACTGGAGCGATCTTGCCA
>NZ_JAKEVJ010000124.1:0-6807 GCF_022398425.1 Shewanella sp. Isolate7
GCTACAGATCGCTTACTATCTGACTAGCTTGAAGTAATACCAATCACAGTAAATATGTGATCAGAAATAGCGCAGGAAAAACGCTTGAGAACAAAGCAGGATTTTTAGATAAGTAGTTATTCTACAATTAAAAATACTAATACAGTTATCGAGCGTTTTAACAAGCTAGAATGATTAATTATTTATTACGATTGGTATAATAGCTAGCTTGTCATCGAAAGGGGCCTAGGCCCCTTTTTTGTTGCCCAGAATAAAAAAAACCGTATTTCCGGTCGCTATGGAAATACGGTTATCGAGCTAAAAAGCTCTATTTACCCTGAGTAACAACTCCAATCTACCAGGGTGTCAAAAATTTGGCAAGTGACAATTTTTATTTAGGCTAGTCTATTAGTCTGATAGACAAGGCAAAAATTTCGCACTATGGCATGAAGGTCAAATTTAGCGAAAAAAATGCTCAAAAAATTGAAACTAACATGGTACAAGACCTGTCGAATTTAAGTATAAAAATTAAGAACGCAGAGTCTTGCTTGGAGGTCTCATGAGAGTTTTTCCTGTCTACGCGCCGAAATTGATTGTGAAACATGCCCGAATTTTTGTTTCTGGGGTGATCTGGGTGAAAGACCTGGGGAGATTAGAGTTTGAGAAAGGAAAATTTTTATTGCCGCGTCAGAGCCTGCCTCAGGTAAAACGCGTCATCATGGAATTGAATGAATTAATCGAGCACCAACATAACGAAGCGAAGACGGCTTAGGTCTTCGCTCATCGAAAGCGCTTATCATAAGAGCGTTTCACTCTTGGTCCAAGCGCTTCTCAAGTTATTCGCTAACTTCGTCGTTCAGCAGGCCCACAAGCCCGGTCACTTTTTCGTTCCAAGAGTTGAGATCTTGACTCAGCTGTTGGTTCTGTTCGTTCAGGGTATGGTTCTTCTGCTTCTCTTCCTCAAGCTCCATTTTCAGTAGCTCAATGGTTTCGAGTGCCGCTTGGATTTTTGTCTCCAGCTTGGACAGTAGTTCAAGGCTCATGGGGAGGTCCTAATAGTTTCTGGATGGTGCTTCGATTCTATCAGTGCCGCTATCTGAGTGAATAGCTAATTCGTGTTAAATGTCTAAAAATCCATCTATATATGGATTAAAGATTGTTTATTTCGTCGGCGCGGCGAGCATACTGCGCCAAAGGGCTTGTAAGTGACTCGCCGGCGGCCCCTGGCGTTAATCTTCTCGGGGTTTCTTGGCTGCGGCGATCACCACTCGATCAAAGGTCGCGCCCTGGGATAAGGGCGTAATCGCCAGGATATGATCCAGGCGGATCGCCTGTTCGCCCGCCTCGTTTTTCACGGTGAGATATTCGCACTTATCTGCCCCGGTGGTGAGGGTGATGGCGGTGGCCGTAATGTCGCCGTCTGAGGTCTCGATAAGCAGTTGGTAACCTCTGATGCAGGCCAGCTCTAGGTGGTCGTGAACATGACAGTCTATGATGCGATAGGGTTGCATAGGTTTTCCTTTGATTAAAGAGGGCATCTTTGAGTGTAAACGATACGTGAACGTAAATGCTTCGGCGCCGGGTCTCTTAAGTAGATGCCTATCATCTTGGAGGATAACCCGTGCCGAGTAAACTTGCCCTATTGCTCTTGCTCAGTCTGTTTGCTCAGCCGCTTTTGGCGGCGCAGACGCTAACCCAGTTTGATCAGCAGAGTGAGACGCGCCAGCCGCTGGTGGTCGAGCTGTTTACCTCTCAAGGCTGTAGCAGCTGTCCGCCCATGGAGCGTTGGCTCTCGGGTTTCAAGCAGGAGACCGGCCTGTGGCGCGATTATTTTCCCTTGGCCTTTCATGTGACCTACTGGAACTACCTCGGCTGGCGGGATCCCTTTTCCAGGCGTGCCTTCAGTCGCCGCCAGTATGACTATCTAAACCACAAGGGCATCGCCCAGGTCTATACGCCGCAGTTGGTGATCAATGGCCGCGAGTGGCGCCCGGGTGACAAGGGGTTACTGCCCGATGAAGCCGCTATGCGCCCGCGAGTGGGCAAATTAAGCGTGACCATAGCTGGGCAAGCTGTGACGGCGACATTTGACAGCCAGTTGCCCAGTAATGAGGGTCTCACGTTGCACCTAGCCTTGCTGGGCAGTGGCATGGCGACTCAGGTTGGCAGGGGAGAGAATCGCGGCAAATATCTGCGAGAAGATTTTGTGGTCTTGAGTCACCAGCACTTTAGAGGCATTGACGCTAAGGTGGTAAGCTTCTCCAGTACTGTGGCTGCCTTGCCCGGTGAGGCCAGAGAGGCGAAGCGCCTGGCCTGGGTAGCCTGGATAGAACAAGATCATCTCCCCCTGCAAGCGGTTGGCGCTTGGCTGGAGAATGAGCCAATAGATGAATAATAAAAAAGCCCCTTGCGGGGCTTTGTTGTAAAGACGTGGCTTAGAAGCGGTAGTCTACAGACAGATAAACCTGTTGGCTGTCGTCTAGTGAGAATGATGCCTTGTCACCTGCTTCTGAGGTGAGGGTCTTGTCATAGTCTTGCTTCAGGTAACGGTAGCCGATCTCTGTGCTCACCTTGTCGTTGATCTTGTACATGAAACCGGTTTGACCACCCCATACGAAGTTGTTTTTTGATTCCAGCATATCGACATCTGGACTCGTGTGGTTAACACCCGCGGTTGCACCGATGAACCAGTTGACCTTGTTGTTCGCATCCAGGCCGACCAGGTAATCATAAGACATCAAGAAGCTCTGTTGCTTACCGAAATCGTCTGAGTTGTAAGAGTAAGTACCGTATACGCGGTTGTTGTCGTTCAGGTAGGCACCACCGCGTAGCTCATAGATCATGTCGCTATCTGAATCTTTAAATGTGCCCTTGCTGAAGCCTGGATCGACCGCTTCGGTGATCTCTGCCTTGTAGTTGTTCTCTTGTGAACCGATACCGCCACCGATGAACCAATCTGTGGCCATAGTTGGCGCTGACAATGCTGCTGTGATTACTGCGGCTACCGCTAATGTCTTCTTAGTCATAATATGCTCTCTCTTAAAAGGTGGTGTTGTTTTCGTTGAGGGCATAGTAAGTTAGCCTTGCTGAACCAAAACTGAATGAGATCTGCAAGTTAGATTGCGGGTGTCATGGCTATAGATGTGGCGCCTGTGGAGCTTAAGGCCCCAGATGAGCGTCGAGACGAACGAAGGAGTGAGACGATGAAACTGGTGTTTGTGCATGGATGGAGTGTCACCAGTACCCAGACCTATGGCGAGCTGCCCCAGGCGCTGCTTAAGCTGGCCTCCGGGGCGCTAGAGCTGAATGTTCAACACATCTACCTGGGGCGATATATCAGCTTTAACGATGCGGTGACGCTGGAAGATCTCAGTATCGCCTTCGAGTCGGCCCGCCTCGCCGAGCTGGGGGATGAGCCCTTCTCTGTGATTACGCACTCCACCGGCGGGCCACTGATTCGCCACTGGTTGTGCCGTTATTACCAAGAGGCAGCGACCACGCCGCTACAACACCTGATCATGCTGGCGCCCGCCAATCATGGCTCGGCATTGGCGCAGCTGGGTAAGTCCAGGGTGAGTCGACTCAAAGCCTGGTTCGATGGTGTCGAGCCGGGTCAGCGAGTATTGGATTGGCTGGAGCTGGGCAGCGACGGTCAGCATCAGCTCAATCTGAGCTGGCAGCAAAAGGATTGGCTTAGCAGCGACGTCTACCCCTTCGTGCTTACTGGAGAAGCCATAGACGGTGCGTTATACGACTATATGAACAGTTACACCGGCGAGGTGGGTTCTGATGGCGTGGTGCGGGTTTGTGCCGCCAACATGAACTTTGTCTATGCCCGGTTGGTGCAGCAAGTGGGCGTACTCTGCGACAGCTTCGATGGCGAGTGCGCCGAAACCCTGGCGCTAACGGAGCTCACCCAGGCCGTTGAGCCTTGCGTCTTAGGGGTTGTGCCTAGAGCGAGTCACAGTAATCGCAAGATGGGGATCATGAATTCAGTGACCCAGAGAAATGCCGCTAACAAGCCTGTGGTCGCCGATATTCTCGATTGTCTGAGGGTAAAAGATCGCCAAGGGTATCGTAAGCTGAGACAACAGATGGCGCTTAAGTCCGAGGCGAGTCGTAAACCGCCCCGTTACTGCATGCTGGTGCTGCGTGTGTTCGATAACCTGGGCCATGCCGTCACCGACTTCGATTACTATCTTTTGGCGGGCGATGAGTACCATGCTTCGCGGTTGCCCCATGCCATGGTGCTGGATAAGCAGCGTAACAGCGTCAACGGTAATGTGATCACCTTCTATTTGGATGCTAACAAGCTCTCCAGGATAAAGGCGGGTAAGCTGGGGCTTAAGCTGATCCCCAGGCCAGACGAGGGCTTTTGCCATTACAAGAGCGCCGAGTTTCGCTGTGAGCACGAGCAGTTGACCCAGCTGTTTGGCGCCGATCAGACCCTGATGCTCGATGTGTAGCTTGAGCGCTATATCGCCCCCAATACCTTCAGTTTTGCGAAGGTTGGCGAGAAAGCGGACTTTAAGCAAATACCGCCGCAGGATTAAAGGTGGAGCAAACAAAAAGCGGAGCCCGAGGCTCCGCTTTTTGGATCGAGTAGACGAGCTTATACCAATTGTAATAAATAATGGATCATTCTAGCTTGTTAAAATGCTCGATAACTGTATTAGTATTTTTAATTGTAGAATAACTACTTATCTAAAAATCCTGCTTTGTTATCAAGCGTTTTTCCTGCGCTATTTCTGATCACATGTTTATTGTGATTGGTATTATTTCTTAAAGAAGGCTTCGTTGGTGCCGTAGGGGCCTAAGTTAAGATCACGCTTGCGGATGGCATCGACGCGATCGAAGGCTTCTTCGGCAACACGCAGGTTTTTCACGTCTTTACGCCAGTAGTATTTGAAACCGTCGAAGTGGGCGTTGTTCGGATACCAGTAGATCACACCCAGGCCTTTCTCAGACATGATAGGCGTGTTGTGGATAGTGGCGCCTGGAATATAGAAGTATTGGCCGGTGCCGAGTTTCTTAAACTGGTTGTCTGCCAGGGTTTGTCCCTCGCCGTTGACCACATAGTAACATTCTGGCTGGCCGTGGAAGTGCGGTGCATGGTCAGACTTACCGCCATCGGTGATGCCGATCACCACAGGGCTGTCAGACAGCTCTTTCCAGATATAACCCACAGGGGATTTAGTGCGGTCACAGTCTTTGACTTCGAGGATGTTGCCATCGTCATCTAGGGTCTTACTGAAGCGTTGATCGGCGGCGATACTGTCGTTGGCTTGAATCGTGGTGAAGTCGATCTTGCCCGCTTCCCAATCGGCAATATAGGCCTCGACCTCAGGGTTGCTGCACTGCTCTGGCATAGTGTCTTGCGGTGAGTAAGGTGTGCTGTCGTATGGCACAGGCGTCATCTGCTGAAACGGCAGCTGCGCATGGTTACATTGTGGGCCCTGGGCCACGGGGTTGTTGAAGCCAGAGCGGCCACACCTAATAGCATTTTTAATTTCATCATTCCTGTCCTATTTTTGCAGCCAATGGCCGCGTTATTTTGGGTGTAAATTTGTGTATGGACTAACGATAAAGTGATTAGTTTGTTGTAAAGGTGAAATGGATCACGCCACTTTTTTAACAGCAAACTTATTCGTGACTCAGCTCGCGAATAATCTTACCTATCGCCGCCTATTGCAGTGAGAATTGCATACTCAACAGGGCATAGTTTGAGGCCCCGCGGGGGCTCGGGGCAGTCGTGTCTGTGCTGACGTCCTGAATCTCATAGCGCCCGAATTCGACCCCGACGCTGAGCGCCGGCGTGAGATCGGTAAACAGGTTGACGCCCCAATGGTAGCGGTCGGTCTGTTCGACCTCTGTGGTGGTGCGCCCATAGAAGATGGTCGAGCGGCTGCGTTCGCTCCAGAAATGGCGATAGGCAAACATGCCCGATAGCGACGTCTCTATTTCGCCCTCTATGATGTCCCTGGCAGCATCTGTGCCTACATAGCGCCCCAGGTTGCCGTAGTGCAGCAGCAGGCGCAGATCGTCTCGTCCAAAGGTGAACAGCTTGGCTCCTACCGACAACCCGCTGCCCCACTGTTTGCTGTCGTTGGCGTCGAGGTAGCGGATCAGTGCCGATATCGACACATTGCCCCAATCACCCGCCTGGTTGTAACGAATAATGGTGTCGGGGAGGTAATCGTTGCTTGTGTCTATCCACTGGGCTTTATTCTCATTCTGTTGGGCAGTGGTGCCATAGGTGTAGGGGTTTTCCAAGGCAAATTGCCAGTGGGGCGTGCTATAGCGAAACAGCGTCTGTCTGACCATGGCCTGACCGACCAAGGGGCCGCCGAGATCGGCGGTTTCGGCAAAACTGCTGGTGTTGACCAGGGTGGACCAGGTCTGTCCGGCGGTGATGCCTTGATACTGGATGAAGGCGTGCCTGAGCCGGGGCGCATAAGAGTTAGAGATGATAGGGTTGCCCTGGCTCGAACCGGCAAAGTCTATCTCGGCGAAGCCGAAGATCTGCTCATGATTGAGTTTGACGTTGAAGCGGCTCTCCTGAGCGCTAAATTGCGTGCGCTTAGGGAAGATGCGAATAAGTCCCTGATGTGAGATCATAGCTACATAGTAAATCACAGCCATTACCGCCCATGAGCCAACAGTTAACTTTTGCCGATAGTGAGTTTTCCAGCAAGCGCCGCCAGACCCGTAAAGAGATTTTCTTATCTCGGATGGACAACCTGTTACCATGGACTCAACTGCTGGAAGTGATTGAGCCCTTTTATCCAAAAGCGGGCAATGGTCGTCGTCCCTATCCACTGGAAACGA
>NZ_JAKEVJ010000125.1:0-7285 GCF_022398425.1 Shewanella sp. Isolate7
TGGCCTCACCCATACGCTGGTGACAACCGCCGCCAATGAACATGACTTGAACCAGTTGAAAAATCTGTTGCATGGCGACGAGGAATTCATCTCTGGTGATGCTGGTTATCAAGGCGCGGAAAAACGCGAAGAGCTGAAAGATACTAATGTGGAATGGCTGATAGCAGAGCGTCCCGGCAAAGTTCGGGCGCTGAAGAAGCATCCCCGCAAGAATAAAACCGCTATCAACATCGAGTATTTAAAAGCCAGYATTCGGGCGAAGGTAGAACACCCGTTCCGGATCATCAAATGTCAGTTCGGCTTTATCAAAGCACGCTATAAAGGGCTGACGAAAAATGACTCACAGTTAGCCATGCTATTCACCTTGGCGAACCTGTTTAAAGTAGATCAGATGTTACGACGACAGCCAAGATCTGTCTGAAATCCGGGAACAGCCTGGAATTAGGTCGAAATTCGGCGTAAAACGGCAGTATGTTGGCCAAAATTGAACACTTAGCGTTCAAAAATCAGGCGGGCCGCTCATAACCTCGCTCGATACCTAAATTGCAGGACTTGTTCGCAGTTTCCTTAGTTGACCACTACACAGATCTAGTCTGAACTAATACATATAAATAACTCCCCCGGCGCATGGACGCGCCACTATTCACCTAACTCTCGTTACACATACGTCTTTACACATCGGCCTTTAAACATCTGTCTTCACTCATCTTTCTTCCCGTTCGCTGTCGAATGTATAGCTTGCTGAGGTTTATCTAAAGTGGCTATCATAGCCAGCTGACTGAAGTTGAGCGCACTAATAATAACAGGGAGTCCCATGCAAATTGAAAACAGCGAGCGTTTACGCTTTGAGGTGGTCACCAAAGAAGATGCACAGCTTCTATTCGATCTAAACCAAGACCCAGAGGTGATGCGCTATATCAATGGCGGTAAGCCTTCGACCATGGCAGAAATTGAAGACTATTTTATTCCTCGCATCGAAGGCTTTACCAACCTTGACACCGGCTGGGGGCTTTGGAAGGTCACGACTCTCGCCAGCGAAACAAGCCTTAGCGATAGTTTTATCGGTTGGATCTTAGTGCGGCCGATGGATTTCTATACCGATACGCCAAAACTTGAGGATCTCGAGGTGGGTTGGCGCTTTACCCAGGCCAGTTGGGGTAAGGGCTACGCCACAGAAGCGGCTAAGACCGTTTGCCAGGCCTTGGTAAAACACTCTCTGTCTAATGGCAACCCTGTTACGCATTTCAGCGCCATCGCCGACCCGGCCAATAAAGGCTCGATCAACATAATGACCAAGCTTGGCATGCAGTATATTAAAAACGATAGCGTAGATACCCCTGACGGTGAGGTCGAGGTGGTGTTATACAGCATGCCCGTATAGGTGCGCATGACTAAGAGATATTCGGCGAGGATGGAGTGTTTTCTTATTTGGCGCCATCTGGCCTATATTTAGGCTGCTCAATTATCTTGAACCCTGGCATTAGACTAGCGTCTAACCAATTAAAGGCAGGGGAGTAATGTAAATTGATTTTCCTTTTGATAAAATGCCGCAAAATTTACTGTGAGAGTTAACTATGCCAATGTACGTTGTGGGTCATAAGATCCCAGATTCAGATTCAATTTGTGGTGCGATTGCACTGGCTTACCTGAAGAACCAAATCGGCGAAGAGGCCATTGCCGCTCGCCTGGGTGAGCCATCACCAGAAACCGCCTTTATCCTGGAACGCTTTGGTTTTGAAGCCCCGCTGTATAAAGAGCACTACGCCGGTGAGCAGGTTTATATCGTAGACCACTCTGAGCTGACTCAGGCGCCTGACGATATCGCCGAGGCGACCATTGTCGGTATCGTCGATCACCATAAGCTGGGCGACCTGACGACTTCTACACCACTTGAGTGTTGGATCCGCCCTGTGGGTTGTAGTAACACAGTGATCAAGATGATGTATGACTTCTACAACGTCGAGATCCCAAAAAACATCGCCGGCATCATGATGTGTGCCATCCTAAGCGATACCGTGATCTTCAAGTCACCAACCTGCACCACGGCCGATATCAAGTGTGTCGAAGCACTGGCAGAAATCGCGGGTATCGAAGACTACAAGGCCTTAGGCATGGAAATGTTTAAGGTTAAGTCGGCTGTAGAAGGCACGCCGGTTCGCGATCTTGTGATGCGCGACTTTAAAGACTTCAACATGAACGGCAACCTGGTTGGTATTGGCCAACTAGAAGTGATCGACCTGTCTGTTTTTGATCAGGTTAAGGCTGAACTCGAAGCCGATATCGCGGCGCTTAAGGCCGAAGGCAATCGCCACAGCGTACTGCTGCTACTCACCGACATCATGAAAGAAGGCTCTGAGATGTTGGTCGTATCCGATGATGCCGATCTCACCGAGCGCGCCTATGGTAAGGCGACCGAGAACGGTCGTGTCTGGCTCGACGGCGTCCTTAGCCGTAAGAAGCAGGTGGTTCCGCCACTGCAAGAAGCCTTTGCCTAATTGCGGTAATCGCACAGATAAAAAAGCCGGTCTCGTACCGGCTTTTTTATTGGTTAATGATTTGGATTCTAATCCTTTAGTCTTTAATCGTTAAACCTTAAACCTTAAACCTTAAACCCTAAACCTTAGCCTTTTCAGTGCGCTTAACGTGATCTCTTAGCTTCTGCAATCTGACATCGGCCAGGGCATAGAGGCTGTCTTTCGGGTAGTCTTCGAACTCAAAGTCGCGTTCACCGGCCGGGATGCCAGTTAAGATCTCAACCGCTTCATTGACGTGATCGATCGCCCAGATGGCAAACTCTCCTTTTTTAACGGCTTCGACGATATCACTTCTTAACATGAGGTTTTGCACATTGATGCGAGGAATGATCACCCCTTGACCCTGATGGCGTCCCTTTATCTTACAGACATCGAAAAAGCCTTCGATCTTCTCGTTTACTCCCCCTATGGGCTGCGCCTGACCAAACTGGTTCATCGAACCTGTGATGGCAACATCCTGACGCAGTGGTACCTTGGCAAAGGCGGATACGATAGCGCACAGCTCGGCCATAGAGGCACTATCACCGTCGACGCCCGAATAGTTTTGCTCAAAGGTGAGGTGAGTCGTAAGCGGGATCTTATCCGTCTGACCGAAGATAGTCGCAAGATAAGCGGTCAAGATCATCACGCCTTTGGAGTGAATCTGACCGCCGAGTTCTACCTTGCGCTCGATATCAAATACGGCGCCTTCACCGAGGGAAACGCTGGCGGTGATACGACTCGGGGCGCCAAATTGATGATCCGATGTCGCCACCACAGACAAAGCGTTGATCTGACCCACCACGCTGTCTTGCGTATCGATAAGGGTTGTGCCGTTGATAAAGCTTTGCATCACATGGTCGCGCAGACGACAGACCCTGAGCTCATGATTATGCAGCGCCTGCTCCACATGGCCGGCGCGTATCATGTTCGACTTACTGGTGCGGGCCACATAGTTAGATTCGCGCAGCAAGTTGGCGATATCTGCCGAATGTAGCGACAACTTGTTTTGGGCGTCGGCCTGGCGCGCACTGAACTCTATGATGCGTTTTATCGCACCGCGATCGCAGTGCAGCATCTTGTTGCCCACGACAATACTGGAGATGAACTTAGCGTACTGCACCTCGGAGGCATCTGTGCGCGGCATCTCATCCTCAAAATCGGCAGTTACCCTAAATAGCTCTTTAAATTCAGGGTCATAGTGCTGCAACAACTGGTAGGTCTGGTAATCACCAAAAAGAATAATCTTCACATCTAACGGGATAGCTTCAGGATCCAGGGAGATGGTGCCCGACAGCGTCACCTCGCGCTCGAGGGAGCTCAGGCTGAGTTTTCGTGAGCGAAGCGCGCGCTTTAGACCGTCCCACACATAGGGCTGTTCCAATACCTTGATGGCGTCGATCATCAACACACCGCCATTGGCTTTATGCAGGCTACCAGGGCGGATCAGGGAGAAATCGGAAAAGATGGTGCCCTTATAGGTCGCGTTTTCGATATAGCCGAAGATGTTGTGATAGTTAGGGCTCTCCTCAATCACAATCGGCATGGGGATATCGCCATGATTAACCAGCACATTGACCTGGTAGCGCCGTGGCATCTTCTTGGCCAATGAGGCGTAGGAGAGGGCGATCTGCTCTTCATTTTGCTCGAGGAAGATATCCAGATTATCTAAGATATCTTTGTGCATCTCATTAAGGTGGGCCTTTACCTCGGGATATTGAGCATAACTCTCCTTCAAAGGTTCAAGCAGATGCACTAACACTTCCTGCGCTACCTGCTCGTCATGCTTCTGCTGTTTATCCGAGTAGCTCTCTTCCCAGGCGGTGAACTTACGCACCACCTCACGCAGCTTAGACTCTAATGAACCGATGTTTTTCTCGAGTTTGGCCTGTTCCTTCGCGCTGAGCTCGGCAAAGCTCGACTCGGTGTGAGGCTCCTCGCCATTCATGGCGACCAGTTCGTAGCTGCCCTGAGGGTTGATAGACAGGCTGATCTGCTTGGCGGCGGCCTCTTTGGTGATCTGACCCAGTGCCGACTCCTGCTTGTCGGCCAACTGCGCCTTTAGCTTTTCGGCCCTTGAATAGTAGAGCTCGTTGTCAAAGGCTAAGGGTAGGGCTTTGACTAGGCGTTTCATCAAATTTTCGATGTCAGCCTTGAAGGCCTGGGCCTGACCTCTAGGTAGCTTGAGCACCTTAGGGGTTCGGGCATCGTCAAAGTTGACCACATAGCACCAGTCGAACAGCTGGTGATGACCGTTAGGGTCATACCTGTCCAGGTAACGCATCACCATAGTGCGCTTACCTAGACCATTTCGGCCGATTGCGTAGATGTTATAGCCCTTGTCTTTCATCGACATGGCAAACTCTACTGCCTGTTGGGCCCGTTCCTGGCCTACGATCTCATTTAGCGGCGTCAGCTGTTTGGTCGATTTAATGCTGGGATCGAGTAGGGCAAGTGTAGAAGAACGATAAAGCTTGTCACTGGCAAGAGGAGAAATTGACATAGGCGAGTGCCCTCATATGACAAATATTAAGCCCAGTGTAGGCCGCTCATTTTTCAATTTACAATCATTTTTTATGTTGAAAGAGGCATTTAGGCGTATCAAGCGGGTCGTTCGCTCATTATCTGTACAAATAGTGACAGCCTGGTGCAAAACCTCGTCATGAGGATGATTTTGACAATTTATGAGCACAACACCTATTTAATTTAAATTCCGCAACGCCAAGCTAACTTGTTAAGGAAGGTGCGAATAAGTCCCGTGCTTGCTCTGCGTGTGCTTAAAGTGGATAGATGCAAGGCACAGTTTGCAGCGAATGGCCCTAGTCCTTCGCAAGAACTGTAACGCAGCAAATACCGCTGTAAGCCTCGCCCTGCGGGGCTTTGATAGCAACACCATTTCGGCGTTATTCAACTTCAGCAGGCCTCGGCATGCCCTCAGTTGAATGCCTTGAACTGTCGCTGCTATCAAAGCCAGAGCTGTGCGANCGTGCTTGCTCTGCGTGTGCTTAAAGTGGATAGATGCAAGGCACAGTTTGCAGCGAATGGCCCTAGTCCTTCGCAAGAACTGTAACGCAGCAAATACCGCTGTAAGCCTCGCCCTGCGGGGCTTTGATAGCAACACCATTTCGGCGTTATTCAACTTCAGCAGGCCTCGGCATGCCCTCAGTTGAATGCCTTGAACTGTCGCTGCTATCAAAGCCAGAGCTGTGCGACGACTTGTTCGCACCTTCCTTAATATAGCACTCGTAGTTAACACAACTATACTCTTGTTAGGTACAGGGAATGGCAGTTTAAATAAGAAGAGACCCTTGATATGCCGTATGACGCGTCCAATTTACATCCTGATCTGCTCCAGTGCCTCGCTAGCGACAGTTATCTGTTGCAGCTGACATTGGATTCCCTACCTGTGCCTATCTTCTATAAAGATAAGGATGGTGTATATCTGGGCTGTAACAAGGCGTTCGAGTCTTTCATCAAGCTTACCCGGGATGAGCTAATTGGTAAGAGCGTGTACGAGCTTTTCGACGATGAGCTCGCCGAAGTCTATCAAAGGGCCGATCAGGCGCTTTTCGATAATCCCGGTGTGCAGATCTATGAAAAACAGATAAAAACCCTCGAAGGTGACTCGGTTTTTGTCCGTTTTCATAAGACAAGTTTTAATGATAATCGAGGCGAAGTGGCCGGCCTGATCGGTGTGATTTTCGATATCACTGAGCAAAAGGCATTGGAAGAACAGCTTACACATCACGCCATCTATGACGATCTGACCCAGTTTTATAACCGGCGCGAAGGCATCGCCATAGGCGAGCGCTTGCATCTTGCCTGTAATCAACAACAGGGCGAACTTGACGTCATTCTTATCGACGTCGATTATTTCAAGTTGATCAATGATAACTATGGTCACATGGCCGGCGACGATGCACTGCGCCATATCGCCGCGACATTAAAGCAACAACAAGTTCCCGAGGATATATTGATGCGCTGGGGCGGTGAAGAGTTTGTCGTACTGGTTAATCGACCCTTTGGTGCAGACAAGGATTTTGAGATCTACCTTAAAGACACAGCACAAGCCTATTGCGATGTGATTAGCAAGAATCGTTTTCAGATAGACGATGACTCACTGCAGATCACTTTTAGTTGTGGACTCAGTGCATTCGAGCCCAATAAGAGTCTTACTCAAATGCTGCACGATGCCGATACTGCGCTATACAGAGCCAAAGATGCAGGGCGAGATAATGTGAGCTGGTGACTTATATAGCTCGCAAATTATATTTAACTATTCTGGGTTAAATCTGGTTGCGTGAGTGAGTGAGTGCGCCAAACTCAAGCACGACAAGGCTTCAAGCATTTCATGAAGTAGAAATAATGTCATGAAGTAGGCTTTTACTTCATCCGAAGCCGAATTAAAGAAAAAAAACAATTAGGTAGTTCATGAACCTCAATTTTCTGTTTCCATGCCCGTTCTTAGACATCTGTTGGTTCGGCATAACACAACAAACACCAAAACTAGGCCGTAACTCGAAAGTGTCGAGTAGACGACACTTGTTACCAAGTGCCGCCCCTCTAAGAACCGTACGTGCAACTTTCACTGCATACGGCTCAAGCCTCCACTAAGGCATCATTGATACCCAGCAACTTATAACGCAGTCGGGACAGGCTCTTTCCAAGAGTTACGAGCTAGCCTTTTAGATTTTCTCTTCACCAAATATTCTTGGTATTGAGGGTCAAAAGGGGTCGCTGCATTCTTGATTTTTACGTGTCGCTCGATGGGC
>NZ_JAKEVJ010000126.1:0-5413 GCF_022398425.1 Shewanella sp. Isolate7
TACTAATACAGTTATCGAGCGTTTTAACAAGCTAGAATGATCAATTATTTATTACGATTGGTATAACAGTGGATTATGTATCAGAAATAACAAAGGCCCAGAAATGGGCCTTTGTTAGACGAGATGAGCAAATGAGAACAGGGAGCCGAAATTAATCCTTGCTCATGCCATACTTGCGCATCTTCTCCACCAGCGTGGTGCGACGGATACCCAACATTTCGGCGGCGCGGGCCACCACATTATCCTGCTGATCAAGTGCCTGGCGGATCATGTCGATCTCAAGCTCGGCCAACAGATCCTTGAGGTTCACCCCTTCGGGTGGCAGTTCGCTAGGGAAACGGCTCTCAGGAATATCGACCGCCACCTCATCACTAAAGATAGAGGCCAGCGCATCGCGCTCCAACTCTTCTTCACTGACCTGCACCTGATATTCAGGCACATCTATGTGACGGTATTTAAGGGGAAGATCGTTGACGTCGACCAGCCCACCTGGGTAGAGGATAGTCAGTCGCTCGACCAGGTTAGACAATTCACGCACGTTACCCGACCAGCTATGTTCCTTGAGCGACTCAATCGCCCGTTGGGTAAAGCGCACCTTGCCACGACCCTCGTTGTAGACGCGGCTCACTAATTCTTGCAGCAAGAGTGGGATATCATCTTTGCGCTCACACAGGGCGGGCATCTCGACAGGGAACACATTGAGGCGATAGAAGAGATCTTCCCTAAACTCGCCGTTGGCAATCATGGTCTCGAGCTCTCTGTGGGTCGCCGCGATGACGCGCACATTGGTATGGATAGGTTTGCTGCCACCGACACGCTCGAAGACGCGCTCTTGTAGCACACGCAGCAATTTAACCTGCATCTGCAGGGGCATGTCGCCGATCTCATCGAGAAACAGGGTACCCCCTTCGGCGAGCTCGAAGCGCCCCTTACGGGCACTGATTGCACCGGTAAATGAGCCCTTCTCATGACCGAACAGCTCACTCTCGAGCAGTTCTGGCGGGATAGCGCCACAGTTTACCGGGATGAAGGGACCATCACGGCGATCGGAAATATAGTGGATATTGCGTGCAACTACCTCTTTACCGGTACCGGACTGACCTAGAACCAATACTGTGGCATCGGAACCAGCCACCTGGTTTATCAGGTGACGCACCTGGGCGATGCCTTCGCTGCGACCGACCAGGCTGCGAAATAACTTGGTCTGGTTACCACTGGTAGGTATATCCGGACGCTTGGCCTGCACAAACACCTGACAAAAATGCAGCAGCTCGGTCAACTGAGGATAATTTAACGGCTCTTCGATACAACCCAATACATTGCCTGCCGACACGTCGCCATTAGAGCCTAACAACAAGATGGGTTGCCAAGGCATTGAGGTGGCAATAGATTGCAACAAGGTCTTAGATTGAGCCTCTTGTGCAATAACAAGTGCTCTATAGCGGGTATTCGACATTCGAGATTCGAGTCTGTCGACGGCAAGCAACTCTACCTGCTCACCAAGAAACTCAAAAACACAAGATAAGCGATTAATTCGCTCTGACTGATTACCGACAAGTAGAATTCGTTGATCTGTTTGCATCATTTAAGAAGGCCGTAAAGCACTCAGTGTTATTCGCATTAATTATTAGTGTTAGTTGCTTCGAAAGCGAGATAATCGTTTTAATCCAGTTTTCCAAAAAATGACTATCACACGGAATAGTGTATTATCAGCAGCACATTAGCAAGTATCAGATTCATTTTCTGACTAACTCATCTGATTTTAGAGCAAATTCTCAACGTATCAAGCATCAGGCGCCAATCATTTGACGCCTGACAAAAAGTTGTTGTTCAGGAAGATAGTCGAGACGATTAAATTGCCTCTGTGTGTGACGCTAGATGGTGCTCATTTTGGGGAATGGCGTCCCAGCCTTCCTTGATGGTACGGATGATTTCACTCACATCATCGATCGCCTGCACATCATTGTTTAAATTAGCTTCTGTTATCCTACGCAACATAAAATCATAGAGGTCGCTAAGGTTACTAGCTATTTCTCCCCCCGCCTCCATATTCAAACTGTTATTGAGTCCGGTAATAATGCCAATGGCCTTGCCGACATAGATACCTTTACTCTCTATGTCATTGTTTTCTATAGCATAACGACTCTGTGCCAATCGTTGAAGCGCACCTTCAAACATCATCTGAATGATACGGTGTGGTGAAGCGACAGAGATTTCGCTCTCTAAAGACACCTTGCGATATGACTGCAGTGACTTTCTCATAAAAACCTACCTTTCTGCATCTATAGACTTGTAAACATTAAGTTGGCGCTGACTCTTACGTCCGACATGCAGTAATTCCTGACGATGCTTTAACAGGTTTACGGCCTGCGTGGTAAAGCTGCTGGTCAATTCCAGCTGGGACTGTAATAGGGCTCTGTCTTCCTCTTTAGGTGAGGCGAGCACCTTATCGAGTAAAAGTTGACGCTGACCAACCAAGTCAAGCAAATTTGATACCAACTCATCAGCGTCTTCCTGTTCGGCAGGTATTTGTTCTAGACGCTGCATGACCTGAATAATGTCTTCATTTAGCTTATCTAAAGACTCCAATGCACTTCCTTCTTGCAACACTATCGATTAGCCCTTCTGAGAAATCACGCCAGGCAGAGAATTCAGCCCATTAACGATACCTGCGGACTGTTGATTTAACTTACCAACAACTAAATCCATCGCATTAAACTGCTTAAACAAACGCTTTTCTAACTGCTCCATCTTAAGCGAAAACGCTTCACGCTGCTTATCTAATCGCTTCTTATCGACGGTATAGGCATTGTTGCGAGAATCGATCAGGCCACCACTCTTTACGTAACCATTGACCAAGGTATCTAGCCTATTCGCCAAACCTGTGGTATCCGTTGCAAATAGGCCTTCGATACTGCTCATATTTTCGCTGATGGCTTTATCCAGCTTAGTGCTATCGACCGATAGCTTACCATAGCGATCCGCCTTGATACCGATGTCATAGAGGGCAACCGACTGCCCGCCACCCAGATCGATACGATCAGAGATCATGTTGCGTATCTGAGACTCGATAGAACGTATCATCGAATCTCCCTGAAGCGCCGACGCTTTCTCTTTGTCGGCGTCATAGGACGAGACCTTGTCTATGGTACTCATCAGGCTATTGTAGGCATCGACAAAGCCCTGAACATTTTCTTTCACAGCATCTTCGTCTAACTCAATCTTAAGTACCGAGGTCTTATTAAGATCGGCATCGGTGAGATTCAGTGTCACACCGGCAATGGCATTCTTGATTTCGTTAGTTTGCGACTGTAGCTTCTGACCATCAATATAGACAATCGACTCTTTGGCGGCCTGTACTTCGCTTAAATTGCCCGCGCCAAACATGTCGCTAAGTCCTGTACCTGTTGTATCTGTGGCGGTAACACTGATGTTGTTATCCGTCCCTTCGGTATCTGAACTGATCACCAGACGGCTGCCACCATCTGTGGTCACTATGGTAGCTGTCACCCCGACATTATCATCTGCGCTGTTTATCTTATCGGCTATCGCCGATAGTGAGTCTCCTGCGGCCACATCGACCGAGAAACTCTGACCGTTGACCGTGAAGCCCAAGCTCCCCTCTCCTACCGCGGCGCTGGCATCGGCCGTGAAGGCACCTGCCACCTTGTGACGCTGAGCAAGCTGCTCAACGACTATGTTATAGCTACCCGTCTGCGCATTCTTATCGGCCGTGGCCGTAAAATAGCTACTGTCACCGGTTGAAACCTGACGTTGGTTTAAGCTGCTGCCATCTTTTAGTTTTTCGAGCGCATCCTGAAAACTAGACAGTGCACTCTTTAGCGAGCCCATGGCAGAGACTTTCGCATCTATGGTGTCTTCTGTTTTTTTGAAGATCGCTTCTTTGGGCACCTTCTCAGCATCAACCAGCACCCCCACAATTGAGTTGATATCAAGCCCTGAACCTATGCCTGTTGCTGTTAATGCCATAACTACCTCTACTCAACGCCGGCTGAAGCTTAAACTTCAGTTTTCATTAATAATCCAGTGACTTCAGAAAGTTTCTGCGCCAACTTCAATGCTTCTTCGTTTGGAATTTGACGAATAACATCACCCGAATCAATATCCATAACGCTAACAATATTTGTGCCAGAATCTTCGTCAATTTTAAAAGCTAAGCCTTTACGCATCACAGACATCATATTTGACATCTCTTCAACCAGCTTCTGCATCACTTCTGGCGATTGCTCTTCGGCCTCTGCCGCTTCGGCTTGATTGCTCTGCTCAACCGCCTTTATCGATCCTTTGGCTAATTCCACATCCTCTGCCGCATTTGCTTTAACAGGCGTCATGCCTATATCCATTTTAGCAGCTGTAGCATTCGATGAATTAACAGTATTAATATCCATGACCTGTACCTCTACTTCGTTAATTTATCCTTAAAATCACGAAAGGGAGATCCGTCGCCGAACCTCCCTTATCTTCATCAAACTCGGTCTAACCCATTACTCTATTAGAGTAGTGATAGGGCAACCTGTGGCAGCTGGTTAGCTTGAGCTAGCATAGCTGAACCGGTTTGCTGAAGCACTTGGTTCTTAGTCATAGCAGAAGTTTCTTTCGCGAAATCCACGTCTACGATACGGCTCTTAGCGTCGGCTACGTTAGCCTGAGTGTTAGCGCTGTTGCTGATGTTGTGCGCTAGACGATTCTGAGTTGCACCAAGAGTTGAACGCTGGCCATCAATGGTAGCAATCGCTGCATCAATGGCGGTAATAGCAGCCGCCGAGTTAATATCTGTGTCGACTGTCAAAGCATTTACAGCCAGAGTAGTGGCATCTGTATCAGTGATAGAAATTGAGATATTCTCCCCCCCCTGATGACCAACCTGGAACGCCTTAGCGGTAAAGGTACCATCAAGCAATTTGGTATTACCAAAGGCTGTAGTATCGGCAATAGCAGTAATTTCTGTGGCTAATTGAGTAATTTCCGCCTGCAGAGCAGTCCTATCACTTGCAGAATTTGCACCATTCACAGATTGTACAGCCAAATCACGCATACGCTGCAACATATTAGTCTGTTCTTGCATTGCACCTTCAGCGATTTGGGCTACTGAAATACCATCATTCGCATTACGCATACCGACATCTAGACCACGAACCTGAGAATTCAAACGGTTAGAAATTGCTAAACCTGCCGCATCATCTTTTGCACTGTTAATGCGAAGGCCACTTGATAGACGCTCCATAGAGGTAGCAAGTGCGCCACCTGAAGCATTTAGGTTTTTCTGAGCCTTCATTGAAGTCACGTTAGTGTTTACTGTAATAGCCATAATCGATTCCTCTTTATACCTGGCTTAAAACGATGCCTGTCTTCTTAAGCCAGGCCGGTCTTACTGGGTTACAATATACTTAAC
>NZ_JAKEVJ010000127.1:0-6540 GCF_022398425.1 Shewanella sp. Isolate7
GACGACATGACGACATCCGTAGCACTACATGAACCTAAAGCCGACAATAGAACTTCCGTTGGACAAAGGGCTTTCTCACTTGTAGCGTCAACATTAAACGTAAAACCGCCTTCAGTTGACACTTTAAAGCGACAATCACTATCCCATTTTATATTAATGCTCATATTTCCCTACTTTTTTGATGTGACTCTCGCTCGGTCACTTAACGCTCCACTTAGCGGGAGCAGACTGCCCGGCTATAATCCGCGAGGCACGAGCGCAGCCGGGCTGGCTGAAATCCGCCTACAGTGCCTTGTATGGTTAATCCCGTTCCATTTTAGGGTAAATTGGAGGCCCACCCTCAATGGCCGTTGAGGGTCTTTATGCAGTAGCTCGATTGAATGGCGGCTCCTCTTACGAGAGACCGGTAACAAGTGGGTAGCGCTGCATAACTCCTAGCAATAACTCGAACAGTCATTGGGGCCTCGAGCCCGTATAGCAAGGCAGAGTAAGCTTATAATGAACAACCATAAAAACCAAACTGAAATCAATGTCGGCGTTGATGTCGGTAAGTCACAACTCGACATCGTACTACATCCTCTCGACCTACATTTATCTATCCCAAATGACCCTGAACATATCCAGAAAGTCATTCAGGTGCTTAAGCAACATCCGGTAAAACGTATCGTTACTGAGGCGACGGGGCGTTATGAGCATGCCTTTGTCTTTGCCTGCGATAAAGCTGATTTACCCGTTGTAATCGTCAATCCAATCAAAGTTCGTCGCTTTGCCCAAGCTATCGGTGTCATGGCGAAAACAAACAGAATTGATGCTTCAGTCATCGCTCAATTTGCGGCAATCATTAAACCTGAGATAAAGCAACTTCCAGATGAACAGTCAAAAATAATCAAAGACTTACTAATCAGGCGAACTCAGCTACTTGAAATGGCAACGATGGAAAAAAATCGTCTCCAAATCATGCCCAAAGAGCTTCACCAATCAATTAATACTTTGCTTAAATCACTTAACCAGCAAATAGATAAACTTACGGAAAAACTCGATAAGCTCGTAGCCCAGGTCAAAGAATGGCGCGTCAAATCGGAAATATTGACGAGTGTTCCTGGTGTGGGGAAAGTGCTTTCCTACACTCTGCTCAGTGAAATGCCAGAGTTAGGCGCGAACTCAGCTACTTGAAATGGCAACGATGGAAAAAAATCGTCTCCAAATCATGCCCAAAGAGCTTCACCAATCAATTAATACTTTGCTTAAATCACTTAACCAGCAAATAGATAAACTTACGGAAAAACTCGATAAGCTCGTAGCCCAGGTCAAAGAATGGCGCGTCAAATCGGAAATATTGACGAGTGTTCCTGGTGTGGGGAAAGTGCTTTCCTACACTCTGCTCAGTGAAATGCCAGAGTTAGGGAAGGTGCGAACAAGTCGTCGCACAGCTCTGGCTTTGATAGCAGCGACAGTTCAAGGCATTCAACTGAGGGCATGCCGAGGCCTGCTGAAGTTGAATAACGCCGAAATGGTGTTGCTATCAAAGCCCCGCAGGGCGAGGCTTACAGCGGTATTTGCTGCGTTACAGTTCTTGCGAAGGACTAGGGCCATTCGCTGCAAACTGCGCCTTGCATCTATCCACTTTAAGCACACGCAGAGCAAGCACGGGACTTATTCTGTAGGTCAGTGCCGCCGTGAAGCCTCCAGGGATAGCTCTCTTTGACAAAAAGTCGGCGTGCCAAAAGAGTGCTTGCACATCCCCCGCCGGGCAGGCGATAGATTGCCATGAAGATACGGCCTTCAATTGCCTCCCCAACACCCATTTAGGTCAGAAGACGATCAGCGTGTCACAGGCGTATCTGCACACACGGTCACTCCATCTGACAACAACCTTGATTAACCGGCATTCAGTTAAGCCCCTCCCTTTTTATCTTCCCCCCTTTAACTGTTACACTCATCACAAATTAACGAAGAGTCGGCGCCGCGGCGAATGACTCCAACGCAATTGAGAGTGCAATGCAAGGAACTTTGAAGAAAATGCGCACCAGGCTCGATGAGCAGGGCCTGGCCAATTATCAGCTGCTTGTGGGCGACAATGAAGTCGAATTGCCCCCCTTTATCGGCAGCAATATCAAACTGGTCCATACCGGTAATATTTTCTGCTGTAATTGCGGCAAGAAGACCAAGAAGAGTTACTCCCAGGGCCACTGTTTCGTCTGTATGAAGAAGCTGGCGAGCTGTGACATGTGCATCATGAAGCCCGAAACCTGCCACTTTGCCGAGGGGACCTGCCGCGAACCCGAGTGGGGCGAGGCAAACTGTTTCGTGCCGCACTATGTCTATCTGTCGAATACCTCGGGACTCAAGGTGGGGATCACCCGCCATACCCAGCTGCCGACCCGCTGGATAGATCAGGGCGCTACCCAGGGTCTGCCCATCCTCAAGGTCTCCAGCCGTCAACTCTCTGGCCTTATCGAAGTCGAGCTGGCCAAGATGATTGCCGACAAGACTAACTGGCGCGCCATGTTAAAGGGCAATGCCGACCCCTTACCGCTCAAGGAACACGCCGAGGAGCTGCTGCCGCAGATCGAGCAACACCTGCATAGCCTGATGATGACCCACGGCGAGTATGCCATCGAACGCCTGAATGAAGAGATAGTCGCCATCGACTATCCTGTGAGCGAGTTCCCCACCAAGATAGCCTCCCACAACTTCGACAAGGAGCCAGTGGTGAGCGGCAAGCTGATGGGGATCAAGGGTCAGTACCTGATCTTCGATACCGGCGTGATTAACCTGCGTAAGTTCACCGCCTACGAGGTCAGCTTCGAAGCCGAGTGAGTCGGGTGAGTCAGGTGAGTCGGGTGACAGTTTTACTAGGTAAAGCTCGACTAGCATAAGACTTGGCTAGAATGAGCCTCACTCAAATAAACAGCAGAAAGCGCCTGCATACGAAAGTGTGCAGGCGTTTTTTTAATTCAAGCTCGAGTGTAAAGGCTCATACAAGTGCTTATACAAGTGCTTATACAAGTGCTGATGTAAATGCTACTCCCCCCTCTTCTACAAATGCTTAGGCGAATGCTTAGGCAGTATCCTGTGCCAAATCAGAGGAAAACAGCGCGGCTGTGTTACTTCGAGAATGATTCCCCCCCTCGCCCATCACGGCTTGCTTTTACAAGCGGTGCCGAGGCTAAAGTCCCAATCAGTTCACCACAAAAATGTAACATATGTAAATCTTGAGCAAACACAAATGATAATCTATATCATTCGCATCAAATTACTGTTCAACCTTTTTTCCTACATAAACCAAGGATAATTTGATGCCCGCTCACCTTGCTTTAAAAAAATCACCTTTGGCCCTCTATACCAGCCTCTTCTGCCTCGGACTGATGAGCCAACAGGCCGTCGCCGCCGATGACAGCATAGAACGTATCATAGTCACGGGTAGCCGCAGCGCCGAGAGCATCGAAGAGGTGCCCTCTTCGGTGACCCTGATCGACAACAAGACCCTGGCCAAGGATATGTTGATCACCTCCGAGCTACAAAACATGCTGGCGTTTCGCGTACCAGGCATGGCGCCCAGCACAGGCACCTCAAGTAATGCAGGCCAGACACTCCGTGGCCGTAAGGCCCTGGTGATGATCGACGGTGTGCCCCAGTCTACCCCGCTGCGCAACGGCAGCCTGGGCATTCGCTCCATCGACCCTAGCGCCATTGAGCGCATCGAGGTGATCAAGGGCGCCACCTCCATCTATGGTAACGGCGCCTCGGGCGGCATCATCAACTACATCACCAAGACCCCCAGCAGCGATGCCAAGGCCAGCGTAGAGCTGGGCGCCTCGAGCAAATTAAGCGCGGTCAAGTTTGAAGACAGCGCAGGTTATCGCTACCACGCCAGCATCGACGGTACCCTGGATAAGTTCAGCTATGTGGTCAGCGCCTCCGAGGAGGAAACCGGGCTCGAATATGACGCCGAGGGCGACATCATAGGCCTGATCTACGGCCTGTCGGAAACCAAGTCGCAAAACCTGTTTACCAAGCTGGCCTATGAATTTGACAGCGAAAAACAGGTACAGCTGACCTACAACTACTATGAGGCGCAGCAAAACGCCGAACTCATGGACGTCACCGGCAGTGTCAACACTGGTGAGAAAACTTACGCCATCAAGACCAACCAGCCTAAGCCCGGCGTGCCACAGGGACCACGAGGCAATCACAACCTGATGCTGAAATACACAGATCAGGAGATCTTTAACCAGACGCAACTCACCCTCGACGCCTACTATCAGAAGATAGAGAACATGTTCTTCTACTCTGCCGCGCTGGCCAACCCCAGCGAAGGCTACGATGGCGGCCAATCGCTAATTCGCTCGGAGAAGCGCGGCCTGCGGATTAACCTCAACAGCTACGCCGACTGGGACAATGTGTCGGCAAGCTTCATCTATGGCATAGATGCCCTGAACGATGTCAGCTCGCAGCCGCTAAACGATGGCCGTATCTGGGTGCCTGAGATGGACATGAGCAACCTGGCGGGCTACCTGCAAACCAAGTTGACCCTGTTTGATGACTGGATCCTCAAGGCAGGCGTGCGTCACGACAGGGTCGACATCAATGTCGATGACTATAAGACCCTCAAGGTGTGCCGCACGGCAGAGACCTGCTCCGTGCCCTTCGATGTTAAGGGCGGCGAGTTAGACTTTACCTCGACCACCTATAACCTGGGCCTGCGCTACCAGCTAGACGATGCCTTCAGCCCGTTTGTCAGCTTCTCGCAAGGCGCGGATATCTCAGATCTTGGCCGCCTGCTGCGTACCGCCACGGTAAACGATATCTCGCTTATCCAGACCGAGGCCTCTATCGTCGATAACTATGAGGTGGGCTTCTCTGGTCATTATGACAAGCTCAGCTATGAACTGGCGGCTTATCGCAGCACCTCAGAGCTTGGCACCAGCAACGCCTATGACGCGGCGACCGGGGTTTACATGCCGGTGCGCGCACCGCAGAAGATCTGGGGCTATGAGGCACAGCTGGCCTACCAGTGGCTGGATAACCTGAGCACAGACATGAGCTACAGCTGGGTCGAAGGTAAGGACACGGAGAAAGATACCTACTTGGACGGCCAGGTGATCTCGGCGCCTAAATTTACCGCCTCCCTCAACTGGCAGCCGATTGACGATGCGAGCATCGCCATCAACTACCTGTATGTGGGCGATCGCAAGCGATTCGACCCGGTCGACGGCCAGTACGTTGGCGCTCAGGGACCGATAAGCAACTACCATCTGGTCAACCTCAGCAGCAGCTATCGGCTCAACAACTGGCAGTTCAGCCTGGGGGTAGAGAACCTGTTGAATGAAGACTACTATTCGGCGCGCTCTCAGGCCTTTACCTATTCGGGCTACAACACCAAGGGCCTTGGCACCACCATCAACCTTGGCGTGAAGACACGTTTCTAATCGATACAAAAGCGCCGCCCAAATATTGAGCGGCGCTTTTTTCTATCTAGCTAACCCTACAGCCTTATCAAGCTTTCATTTCAAGCGAGATCAAGGCTGCCGAGGCAGCGCCCCCAGCATCTTATTGATCACCCGGGCCAGCCTTTCATCGGCCTCTTCGCTGGCCAAGGTATTGTCTGAATTTAATGGCGTAAAACCTTGGGCCAATACCCGCCAGCTTGGCGATGCCTGTCTGGAATCGAACACCAAAAGCAGCACAGAGCCTTTCTCGAAGCGGCGCATGTCCACGCCTTGCTCTGATACGCCCGGCACCAGACCTGCTTTTTGTAAAATCTCACCGTCGCTCATGGTCTCGCCGAGAGCCACACCATAGCCGATCAAGAGATTAGGCGACTCGTCGTCGGCCACCTGCCGATAACCCTTGGCCTGCATCACGGCATTGATGGCGCTGCGCATGCGCGATTTAAGCTGATCTGGCTCCACCTCTCCACCTACATTGAGTAGCTCGACATCAGGATGCAGGGCAAAGGCCTGATGATGACTCGCGATAAAACTCAAGTCGCCACTGGCCACCATGGTCAGACGATCCTCGGGTGCCATGGGCAGTTGCAGTGGCTCCTCCTGACTCACACTGCAGGCGGTCATCCCCGTTATCAGCATCAGACTCAGGCTCAGATTCAGCAAGATAGATTTCATTTCGGCTCCTCGTCCTTAATGGGCAGTCCTTGATGGGCAGTCCTTGATGGGTGTTCGATTAGCGGCAGCGTTAATCGGCATGGCAAAGTATAGGCCAAAGATCATGAACCTAAGCTGACAAAGTGTTAACAATCATCTCTCTAGACGCTCCTTGGGCGCTCCTTAGGCGCTCAATGGACAATCCCTAAACGCTCCCTAGAAGATAGTCGGCGGGCAATAAATAGACTGATAATGGCGATAAGCAACAGATAAAAAACGCCGGCACAGGGCCGACGTTTTGGCTTTAAATCTACCCAGAGGGTTATACCAATCACAGTAAACATGTGATCAGAAATAGCGCAGGAAAAACGCTTGAGAACAAAGCAGGATTTTTAGATAAGTAGTTATTCTACAATTAAAAATACTAATACAG
>NZ_JAKEVJ010000128.1:0-5305 GCF_022398425.1 Shewanella sp. Isolate7
CTTTATCAAAGCACGCTATAAAGGGCTGACGAAAAATGACTCACAGTTAGCCATGCTATTCACCTTGGCGAACCTGTTTAAAGTAGACCAGATGTTACGACGACAGCCAAGATCTGTCTGAAATCCGGGAACAGCCTGGAATTAGGTCGAAATTCGGCGTAAAACGGCAGTATGTTGGCCAAAATTGAACACTTAGCGTTCAAAAATCAGGCGATACCTAAATTGCAGGACTTGTTCGCAGTTTCCCTAGAATGATCAATTATTTATTACGATTGGTATAAGGTAATGATATAACTGATCGACCGAGCGTTTAATCTAGGGAAGCGATTTATTATGGATAAGATTCTGGCCCTCTCTCTTTCTCTCTGCTCCTTTCTGGCGACGGCCAGCGGCAGCCTGTGTGCGCCGACCCATTATGATGAGACGGTGACTTTCGCCTCGGTGATCGATGGCGATACCCTGATGCTGGAAGATGGCCGTCAACTCAGGCTGATCGGCATCGACTCGCCCGAGATAGATAGACATTATCCCGAGCTGTCCGAACCCTTCGCCAATCGGGCTCGCAACTTTCTGGCGGAGCGCTTGGTACCCGGTCAGGCACTCGAGCTAGCCTTCGACCGTAAACGCCTGGATCCTCAGGGAAGAACATTGGCTTATGCCTATACCGAATCAGGAGAGCATCTACAGGAGATGATGCTGAGTCAGGGCTACGCTAAGGCGAGAGTCTATCAGAACGACTATTTCTGGCAGTGTTTGGCCAATATCGAGCGTCAGGCACGTCAGGAGAGGCGGGGATTATGGAGCCATAAAAGCTATCAGGCCAAGTCGCCAGATGAGCTGGGGCGCGACGATCGCAACCGTTGGCGAGAGGTCAGAGGAGTAGTGACGGGTTTTGAAAGAAAAGGTCAGCAATTGTGGCTGATTATCGATGAAAACTTTTATGTGGGTATACCTAGAGAGGAATCTGGTAAATTTAGCAACATTTTAACCCTAAATCTGCTTGAAAGTCCGGTAATCGTGCGTGGTGAGTTGTATTATTCCTACAAAAAATGGCAGATGATTGCCCATCATCCTTCGCAGATAAGTTTGCAAAATAAGCCTTAGACCGTTTGGCTTCATAATAAACTGAAATTTTCTAATATCTTGTTTAAAAATCGCCTAATTTCGAGTATCTTAGCGCCCTAATGGCTCGCGTCGTTTTTCGCCAAATCTGGGGGAGCGAAGCGGGGCAAATAAGACCTTACCCTGAACACACTTGTCGCATTTTTTGCAGGATTACTAAAATGGCCGATTTCCGTCAGCAAGCCCTTGACTACCATGAGTTCCCCGTACCAGGCAAAACCGCCGTTAGCCTGACCAAGCCCGCAGAGACCAGCATGGATCTGGCGCTGGCCTATAGTCCGGGTGTGGCCGAGCCGGTGCGTGAAATTGCTGCCAATCCTGACGACGCCTACCGTTACACCGCCAAGGGCAACACGGTTGCCGTGATCTCAAACGGTACCGCCATCTTAGGCCTGGGTAACCTGGGGCCACTGGCCTCTAAGCCTGTGATGGAAGGTAAGGCGCTGCTGTTCAAACATTTCGCCAATATTGATGCCACAGACATCGAGGTGAAGCATCGTACAGCGGAAGAGTTTATCAACACGGTAGAGGCGATTGCCGATACTTTTGGTGGCATCAACCTGGAAGACATCAAGGCGCCAGAGTGTTTCGAGATCGAGAAGGCGCTTATCGAGCGTTGTAACGTGCCAGTCTTCCATGACGATCAACATGGTACGGCCATCGTGACCGCTGCCGGCATGATCAACGCCTTAGAGATCCAAGGTAAGAAGCTGGAAGAGGCGGTCTTTGTCTGTATGGGCGCCGGCGCTGCGGCGATCGCCTGTATGACCATGCTGGTGAAGTGTGGCGTGCAGCGTGAGAATGTCTACATGCTGGATCGCAAGGGGGTTATCCACACCCGTCGTGAAGATATCAACGAATACAAGGCGCTGTTTGCCAACAACACAGACAAGCGTACCCTGCAGGATGTGATCAAGGGCGCCGACGCCTTCCTCGGCCTGTCTGGCCCAGATGTATTGAGCGCTGAAGATGTGGCCCTGATGGCCGAGAAGCCGGTGATCTTCGCCTGTTCAAACCCAGATCCTGAGATCAAGCCTGAACTGGCCCACGATGTGCGTAAAGATCTGATCATGGGCACGGGCCGCAGCGACTACCCTAACCAGGTGAACAATGTGCTCTGCTTCCCCTTCATCTTCCGTGGCGCCCTGGATGTGCGCGCGGCTAAGATCAATGACGAGATGAAGATTGCCGCAGTACACGCCATCGCGGCCCTGGCGAAAGAGCCGGTTCCTGCCGAGGTATTGGCGGCCTATCCAGACGTGTCTGAGTTGAAGTTTGGCCCCGATTATGTGATTCCTAAGCCGATGGACCCACGCCTGCTGTCAAACGTGGCCAAGGCGGTTGCCCAGGCGGCTATTGACTCAGGTGTTGCCGCCTTGCCGACATTGCCTGAACACTACACCGCCTAATCGGCGAATGTGATGATAAGAAAAGGGCCTCAGGGCCCTTTTTTATTGTGCCTTTACGGCTTTATTTGTATGGTAAGTGTTAATATGCAGCCTTTGCGTTGACGCCTTTCACCGCAAGCGCTCAGCGAAGCTGTTAGGAGTCGTTCCAGACGATTTCTTTGTTGCGTGCTATTTACATAGAATAACTATGCGTACAGCACGCGCCTTGAGCAAAACGCGTTTAGATTGAACAAACAGTAAACCTGAAAGATAAACAGACCCAGGGCCTGTTTATCTTTCGCGTTCATTTTTGCAGCATTCTGTATCGCTTTTATACAAGGCAGAGCGATTGTAATGTGGTGTGCTACATCAATGAGCGATAACGCAGTAGAAAAATGATACAGACGCTGCCCGCAGGGTTCGTCTTGAGTACGTTCAACTCTTTGTTACTCGGCTTTTATATAGAATAACTATACTTCAAGCCTCATGCCGCGATTTGAACGTGCTCAATTAGAACAAAAATTGTTCTCAAAAGTTCAACAGGCCCTAGATGATAAAGCGGTCTCAGACGTAAAAAATAATAATAATCCTGCAGGAAGCGGAAATGAAATTGACACAACTCCTCACCAAGAAGTTAACCGGCTTTTGGCTGCTTTCCCTCGCTGCGGTCGCCTTCATCTTTCTGCTTACCGCCCTGGTCAGTTTTATTCAGCTTACCTATAAGTTCCAACAGCAGCAGATGACAGAGCTGGAAGAGATGCTGCTGCAACATCAGGTCCG
Organism: Shewanella sp. Isolate7; assembly: GCF_022398425.1. Taxonomy (NCBI): domain Bacteria; kingdom Pseudomonadati; phylum Pseudomonadota; class Gammaproteobacteria; order Alteromonadales; family Shewanellaceae; genus Shewanella; species Shewanella sp. Isolate7. The sequence goes on from NZ_JAKEVJ010000128.1 coordinate 3,291, forward strand.
CCATGAGCTGCAGCATCTGGATATCTGGTTGCCGCAGATATTGGCCGCCTACGACGCGCAAAAATTTACCCTTATCCGTGGCGAAGAGACGCTGTATCGTTTCGATAGGGGCAATCATGATCAGAGTGTGGTCAACTATGACAGGGTGCTCAACCAGACCCTAGATCTGCATTTTCATATCAGCCTGCCCCAGCCCTTCTTGCTGCATAACATCAGCTGGCACGGCAGCCTGGTGTTCCTGGTGGACTGTATCGCCGTGGGGCTGCTGGTACGCCGGGGCTATCTCTGGCTGGCGCAGCAGTTACAGGGCATAGAAGATCTGGCCAAGCGCAGTCATCTGATCCTCTCCGGAGACTATGACAAGGCCCTGGCCGAGACGGGTCATGGCCGTCCTCGATTGATCAACCGTGCCCTGACCCAGATGCTGCTGGAGCTGGATGACGCCCAGAAGCAGCGCGCCAGGTTCGATCAGTTTATTCGCTCCAACACCTTCCTCGATCCCGAATCTGGCATAGGTAACCGACTGTTTCTCAAGAATCGTCTGGATGCCCTGAGTAACAAGGATGGCATGATGGCCCCTGGGGTGCTTCTGCTGCTGGAGATGGAAGATCTGGATCTGTTACAGCAGGAGGCCGATGAGTTCAGCATTCAGGAGCTGCTCACCCAGACCATAGGCGGCATCAGCCACTTGCTGGACAGCCAGGCCAACAGCATCTTCTCCCGCCGCTCCTATAATCAGTTTGCCATCGTGGTGCCGCAGATCTCCCTGGCGGACGCCGAGAAGCTGGCGGCCAAGCTGCTCAAGGTCTGCCTGAGCCAGCCGCTGGAAGGGGTGAATAACCGCGACGACTTCTTTCATATCGGCGTGGCCTACTTCAAGGTCGGTGAGAGCAAGGAGCAGCTGATCGAGGAGGCCGAGATGGCGCTGCGGGCGGCGCAGTTTCAGGGCAACAGTGGCTGGTTCATGTACGACAAGGGCGCGGTGGACGAGGAGTTTGCCCGGGGCTCGGTGCGTTGGCGCAGCTTTCTCGAGTATGCGCTGGTCAACAAGCGGGTAGTGCCCTTTACGCAGGCGGTGCTCGACAGCGATGGCAAGGAGCACCACAGCGAGGTCTCCTGTCGTCTGCGGGACAGCGGCAACAACCTGGTGCGCGCCACCCTGTTCCTGCCGATGGCCATCAAGTGTGGTCTGATCCCGCAGATCGAACGTCAGGTGATCGAGGCCGTGTTGTTCGATCTGTTACCCAAGTCACCCAAGGACAAGGATAAATACAGTATTAATCTCTCTCTGGACACCCTGACCAGCAGAGCCTTTATCCGTTGGTTGCAGACGACACTGCTGGAGTATCGTCACCTGACGCCGCGGCTCATCTTCGAGATCAACGAAGATATCCTGGTAAACAACCTGGCTAAGCTGAAGGCGCCGCTGGATATGATCGCCAAGATGGGAGCCAGCCTGTGTGTCGACAGGGTTGGGCAGCAGGTGGTGAGTACTCAATATCTTCAATCCTGCCGCGTGGATCTGATTAAGCTGCACAGGTCTATCGTGCGGCAGATACATTTACGCCAGGAAAATCAGCTGTTTGTCAGAAGCCTTATCGGCGGACTCTATCGCACCGAGGTGCAGGTCTTTGCCGAAGGGGTCGAGTCGCTGGAGGAGTGGCAGACGCTGAAAATTTTAGGGGTGAGTGCGGGGCAGGGCAGTTTCTTTAGTGACCCGCTCGAGGTCGGGTGATTTTGTTATCTCGCTGTTGGGACTGATAAGGGCTTGTATGGTTAATCCCGTTCCATTTTAGGGTAAATTGGAGGCCCACCCTCAATGGCCGTTGAGGGTCTTTATGCAGTAGCTCGATTGAATGGCGGCTCCTCTTACGAGAGACCGGTAACAAGTGGGTAGCGCTGCATAACTCCTAGCAATAACTCGAACAGTCATTGGGGCCTCGAGCCCGTATAGCAAGGCAGAGTAAGCTTATAATGAACAACCATAAAAACCAAACTGAAATCAATGTCGGCGT
>NZ_JAKEVJ010000129.1:0-8399 GCF_022398425.1 Shewanella sp. Isolate7
ATCGCGCCGAGAGAGCGATAAAACCGTTCGTCATTGGGCGGAAGAACTGGCTATTTGCCAATACGGCCAATGGTGCGAACGCGAGTGCCATACTGTACAGTGTGATCGAAACCGCCAAGGCGAATGGGTTGACGCCCTTCGATTACTTGATGTACTGCCTTGAGCAGTTGTCACTTAAGCCCGAGTGTCTAGAACACTTGCTACCCTGGAATGCAAAACTCGGCTAGGTGCAGTTCTCCGGACGGATACTTATGTCTTGCAAATTTAGGTGTTTGGAAGGGCACCTGGAGCCATAGCTTCATGGTTATCTAACGCCTGCCCGGCGGGTGCTGTACATGGAAGTACCAATGTCGTGATCACAGGGATGTGAAAGAACGATTACGTGAACGCTCTTTATTGTCATGGTGAATGAAACGAAGCTTCACTCTTATGAATGAGAGGCTGAAATGTCGTATTAGCGGTTAAACAGGTGCGTTGTTGGAGAATATCCATTTGGGCTTTGAGAAATACCCACTGATCTTAACGGAAAAAAGCGAGTTATCTGTCTTCTCGATTTGGCCTCTAGTAAAACTTTCTTAAAGGCAATTACAATTTGGAATTATAACTTATTATCTCACCCACTAAATCTGCTCCATATTTTAAACATAGTCGATTAATAAACTGAGGCTCTATTGAATGAATGTATGAAATGTAACCAGATAAATAAGAACGTTCATTTTCATTTAGTGTTGCCCAATTGTGTACTTTACTTTTAACTGTCCTCTTCTTATTTCTTCCTATTGACAACTTTTTATCATGAGTTAGTATTAGCCCGGTTACTTGTTTCTTTCGTTTTCTAGATGAGTGAAATGTTTTGTTCTTATTTATCGTTAGTCCTGAAGGTAGCTCAAGGTTAGCGACAATTTTTAACACCTCCTTTTCAATAAAAAATAAAGTATTTCTTTCTGAAGTTGAGAAATATAAGTCGTCAGCATACCTACTATATATTACATTATGGTTTTGGCATAACCCTGATAACTTCTTATCTAGCTTGTAACATATAGCGTTAGATATACATGGGGAAGTTACTGCTCCCATCACTAAACTATTTTTATAGCATAATAATTTTGCCAATAATTTAGTGTCGCTATATGTCCAGTTTGGCTCTGATATCGAAAATTCTTTATCAAGGAAGTTTTCAATATCATCATAGCTAATTGAATCAAAGAAAGACTTAAAATCCATTCTGAGTAGAAAATCATTGTTTACATGAAGTAACGCATTTTTCTTTACACTACAACCTCTTCTATATGCAGTACTTGAAGGATGAATCTTTAACTTATCCAGAATGTTATCATTAACAACCCTTTGAATTAGTTTTAATTCCTTTTTAGGATGATGTATCCATCTCTTTGAACCATCACGTTTAAAAATGTAGAATTTAGAATAAAGACTATTGGAACGATTGATTATGCTTCTAATATAATCAATATCCAAAAATGTTCTTTTTTGTATTTCTTCCAATATCAACAGTTTAGTACCTTGTTCAAAGTTTTATTATATGCGTCAATGTATACCAAAGAACTGACACATTTAGCCCTAATATCTTGAGATACTCTCATTAATGCTTGCATCGACTTATTGCTTTTTAACTCTTCAAATGAATTGCAATAATAGTAAACAGTTTCATTTATTTCAATGCAGCCTATAACACCTAGTGCAACAGATAAAGAAATAATGAATTTCAAATCTGACACTTCTGTTTTTGTATGTATGTTGAAAGAATCTTTGCAGGCATCAAGAATGATATCTTCTGTAACTGGGTCAATTGAAATAATTATTAGGATTACAATAAATAAAAGTTCTTTTCTGTTGAACTTCATATTTCCATAAGTATGTTCTTCATCTCTTGTGGTATAGTTTCGGCTGCGCCTTAAATCAACTCGGCTTATTAGTTCTGGCATGCACGTAAGAATTGATTCGAACTCTGAATATATGCAAGGGCCATATTTTGATTCTTGATTAACCCATTTGACCGGTCCTGTGTTAATAAATGATGGGACATGTTCAAACTGTTTATCAAGTATTGGCAATAACTTCCTTCTAAGATCCGTGGCCATGGAGAAGGCACCTAATTCAGCCACTGTTCCAAATGATTCAACTAGAATAATCACAACATCTGAAAAGTCGGCTAGCCATTCTTCTAAAGCCAGCGCATTAATATTGTTTTTACGTGATTTTACAATCGTATCCCATGCATACTCAGCACGAAACGTTAGTATATTATAAGCGTGTCTTTTTAAGTAAACTTCCATTACTTCACGATTAGAACAAAACTCTGGATCCCCTCCACATATAAAAATTATTTTGGGAAGCGGTTCCCTACCAAATAAGTACGATCGTTTAGCGGAAAGGCTAGTAGAAGAAGAGTCTCGCTTAAGTTGAGAAATCAACTCTCGGTATGCTACTTTGTATTTTGGATGTTCAAACCACATTCACGGTACCAAGATGAAAAGGAATTAGAAAAGTCCTTACTGCAGGAGTACGGAATCTGTCAGAGATTCTAGGGAAACTGCGAACAAGTCCTGCAATTTAGGTATCGCCTGATTTTTGAACGCTAACTGTTCAATTTTGGCCAATATACTGCCGTTTTASGCCGAATTTCGACCTAATTCCAGGCTGTTCCCGGATTTCAGACAGATCTTGGCTGTCGTCGTAACATCTGGTCTACTTTAAACAGGTTCGCCAAGGTGAATAGCATGGCTAACTGTGAGTCATTTTTCGTCAGCCCTTTATAGCGTGCTTTGATAAAGCCGAACTGACATTTGATGATCCGAAACGGGTGTTCTACCTTCGCCCGAATGCTGGCTTTTAAATACTCGATGTTGATGGCGGTTTTATTCTTGCGGGGATGCTTMTTCAGCGCCCGAACTTTGCCGGGACGCTCTGCTATCAGCCATTCCACATTAGTATCTTCTAGCTCTTCGCGTTTTTCCGCGCCTTGATAACCAGCATCRCCAGAGATGAATTCCTCGTCGCCATGCAACAGATTTTTCAACTGGTTCAAGTCATGTTCATTGGCGGCGGTTGTCACCAGCGTATGGGTGAGGCCACTCTTTGCATCCACGCCAATGTGAGCTTTCATACCGAAGTGCCATTCATTGCCTTTTTTAGTCTGATGCATGTCCGGGTCACGTTCATTCTTTTTATTTTTAGTGGAGCTGGGTNTCCTTGCGTCATCATCACACCGCAATCCGACAGCCATTGATTGACCGTTTGGAATAACTTACGAGTGAGTTTGTGTTTTTCCAGCAAGTGCCGGAAATTCATAATGGTAGTGCGGTCAGGAATGGCTTTATCCAGTGACAGTTGTGCAAACTGACGCATCGAAGCAATCTCGTAAAGCGCATCTTCCATCGCCTCATCACTCAGACTGTACCATTGCTGCATACAGTGAATGCGGAACATCGTTTCCAGKGGATAGGGACGACGACCATTGCCCGCTTTTGGATAAAAGGGCTCAATCACTTCCAGCAGTTGAGTCCATGGTAACAGGTTGTCCATCCGAGATAAGAAAATCTCTTTACGGGTCTGGCGGCGCTTGCTGGAAAACTCACTATCGGCAAAAGTTAACTGTTGGCTCATGGGCGGTAATGGCTGTGATTTACTATGTAGCTATGATCTCACATCAGGGACTTATTCGCATCTTCCCTAGGGAAGGTGCGAACAAGTCGTCGCACAGCTCTGGCTTTGATAGCAGCGACAGTTCAAGGCATTCAACTGAGGGCATGCCGAGGCCTGCTGAAGTTGAATAACGCCGAAATGGTGTTGCTATCAAAGCCCCGCAGGGCGAGGCTTACAGCGGTATTTGCTGCGTTACAGTTCTTGCGAAGGACTAGGGCCATTCGCTGCAAACTGTGCCTAGCATCTATCCACTTTAAGCACACGCAGAGCAAGCACTGCAAAAAGCGTCCGATGTTGGCATCATAGATACGGCCATTCATATGAATAATATCGAGATGGCTGACTGCCTCATGGCCGGTATACTCCTTGCTGCTTGCCGGCGATGCGTAACCATTGAGTAACGAGCTGGTGTAGACTGCTATCTGTTTACCCCATGGGTCATAGGTAAACGGTATTGTTTATCCAGCCAGCTCACCTCAATTAAACGCTATCACTTAATCGTTGAGCGAAACTCAACCGGATAAAAGTAAATCGTGTATTCGGTTGTCTCTCCCGCCTCAATAAAAGGCAGGGTGAGGGTAAAAAAGCCCTGCTCACCCGCGAGGTTGGTATTCATTGCAACTAGATTGCCACACAATATTTGAGTGTCGATTCGAAGTTGATTCGGGGGCAACTGATTAAAATCAACCTGTCGGTGAGGGATTGCGATGCTCTCGCCCTGATAAAAATCATACAAGTAATCAGGAAATTTCCTTTCTGGCGATGACATGCAAACGTCTACACCATAATCACTAGGGTCTTTACTAGGGTGCCGCCCCAAAGGGATAAAGTTAACCTTAGTTTGCTTCCCTACGCGGTATTGGTTCAAGGTGATGTGCTGGGTGTCTAATCGTAGCCCTTCTTGTAAAGAGGTGATAAACAGCTCCATCCTCAGATGATTAAAATACTCACTCTTATACCTCCCTAAAGGTAAATTATAGTTTCCAGGTATACGAATTTTAAACTGCACCTGATTTTTTAAAGTGATAACGGGGCTAAAAATGGGAGATGTGTACCCCGTATTCCTTAGGTGGCCCACATACTCAGTCGTGTCGACATTGGTTAACCCATAACTACTGCGAATGCCGTAGCTGTAATACGCGCAGCCATTGAGCAGAAATATCACAAAGACTATTATCAACCCTTTTAATGTGGCGGTCATGGGCTATTCCTCCAGGTTGTTCATGTAGTAGTGATAATTGCCCACGCCCAGCGCATAGTACTGCGCGGCCATCGCTGGCGGGATAGTGGCAACTAATACCCCTGTATTACTCACAGCCCAATTTGCCATCCATTTATCGTGGAACACCGAAAACGCCCTAAAGCCGTTGATGTTACGTGAAGACCAACTTAATGCTGGCGAGTACTCTGACATCCAGTAATTTAGATTGCCTCGGTCAAATACCACCCGATTTTGTGTAGCTGACCAGTCGTAAAAATTCATATCATCTCTCACTAACGAGCCTTTTAATATTTCCAACTCTTTTGCATTAAGCGTAGCGACATCGCGGCCAACAAGCTTCGCTTCCACTGCTGCGGAATCCGGTTTGACTTCAACCGAGGTGCCGGTATTGCTGACCAGCTCATTTTGCACACCATCTCCCTCAAGCTTGATCACCGCATTGCCTTTTGAGGTTTTTAGAGAAGATTCATAGCCTGAATAACTGTCCATGGCTATCTTTAGCCCCTGAGCAATTACCGCAAGCTTAGCCCCTTCACGGCATGAGCCACCGGATGCGGCGCCCGCTGCGCAGCCTCCGGCTGCTGACAAGGACAGCCGATAGGCGGAATCGGATAACCCAGTTCCCGTGCCACTGAGTGCGCCAGCGCATTATCCCTCTGACAACAATATTCGCAACCAGCCTCTCGCCGTCTCCCACGTTTTAATTAGATGATCTCCACTTAATCAGTTTTTTATGAAAATAAATGACGTCATGATTATCTAGTGGCAGTAGGGAACCTGTAAAATCGAGCGCAAAATTCACATCTTTAACCTTTTTAGGGAATTTAAAGTACAAGTTATAACAGTTATCTACAAATTCACTGCCGAGCCGTAAACTCTCTTTGTTATCAGCAATGTCTACGCTGCGAGTGCCTCTTTCACCATTAAGAGATTTATCAACACCACAAAAAAAAGGCTCATCGTCTTTAAATTTCATTGCTCTATATGGCTTAAAGCGCTGCTCCACACCATCAGCCTTCATTATCAGCACGATATTGTTTGCTATTAACTCAACCCCCCTTTTGAAGGGTTTTACACCCAATGCAAGCATAATTTCATCATCATTAAACTGACTGTCAGGCCAACGGTTCATCTCAATACCCAATATGGCATTGCCTCGGTACTTGGTTTCATAATTTGTCAGCCACAATGAGAGGTGGACGCTGGAAAAATCCATGTACTTATCAAGACTCTCGTTCTGCTTATACTCTCTAGTATCTGGGGCAGAATCCCACGGCTCGATTGAGGGTACACTGGCCACCTCCAAAGTCGTGGTCGTACAGCCACTAATTGCAAGAATAAATCCTAGGAATAATTTATTCATTTTCATCGCTCCCTCCTTATATTCTTATAATAGTAATTATAACTGGGGACACCGTACGCACTGTACTGAACTAAAAACGCTGGAGGTATTGAAGTAATGGTAAACGCCGTTCCATACCAAGTTTCTTCCATACCGAGAGCACGCTCTGTCATGCCAACCAAGCTATCATGGGTAATTGAAGCCCCTCGTACACCTGGGATGTTCTGCGATAAGAAGCTCATAAATGGGCTAGACTCCCCCATAAGCCCAAGGTTGGATAAAACACTACTTGGCTCAACACCCCGAGCTAGCAATATTGCTTTAGCCTTTGAAACAGGAAGTCCTATTAAATCTTTAAAATTAGGGTCTTTCACCGTAACGCCCATCCCTGTATTATCAACGCCCTCCTGCAACCAATCAGCATTCTTACCTTGTTTTATCCACTCTGTTTTCAAATCACCATCAGGTTTAACCACAGCCTCACTTTGAGACGTCGCCAGAGAGGTATTGGTTCTCGCAATGTGATCCATACCAATCTTTAGCCCCTGAGCAATCACCGCAAGCTTAGCCCCCTCGCTGCATGAGCCACCGGATGCGGCGCCCGCTGCGCAGCCTCCGGCTGCTGACAAGGACAGCCGATAAGCTGAATCGGACAACCCTGTTCCCGTGCCACTGAGTGCGCCCGTCACCCCCCCCCATAATGGCGCCAGTTAAGGCGCCTTTGGCTGCGCCACTTAGACTGCCCGTCATAATGCCGCCGGCGACAGCGCCCGCTGCCGCGCCACCGACAACACCTGCGAACGTTGAAGCCGCTGTACCGCCAGCACCTGCCGATGCAGCAAATCCAGCCGCCCAACCCGAAGCTGCACCATAGGTCACTACCGCTGCCACAATCGCCACAATGGGGCGCCAATAACGTTTAATCGCTTTCCAAAGTTTATCGAAGAAGAAACCGCTGGGGTCGGTATAGCTCATCGGGTTATTCAACACATACGCATAACGGTTATAGTTCTGCAGGTTATCCGCCTGCTGAATAAAGGGGTCGGCCTGCAAAAAGCGTCCGATATTGGCATCATAGATGCGACCATTCATATGAATGATATCGAGATGGCTGACCGCCTCATGGCCGATATAACCTTTGCTGCTTGCCGGTGATGCGTAACCATTGAGTAACGAGCTGGTGTAGGCAGCTATCTGCTTACCCCATGGGTCATAGGTAAACTGCTGTACGACATTGCCCGCACCATTGGTGATGGTCGTCGTGGAGCCCTGATGGTCTTTATGCAGATAGTAGGTATCACTACTATTGTTGCTCCGCTTGGTAATGACCACATTGCCCACATACAACTTCTCCTCAGTTAATGCGGTTTTACCGCCACCGGTGCGCACCACCTTTTCATATAGACCGTCTACATAATAGGTGGTGTAGTAGGCGCTGACATTGTTTTCGATTTTGACATCATAACGCTCGAAACGATTGCGGTTGACATCATACTTAAACCGACTGGATTCACTGCCTTGAGTGATGGTATTGACTAAGTCTGACGAGGTGTAGGTAAAGAGACGGCTGCCGTCACTTTTAATATTCCCTCTAGCATCATAACTCATGCTGTAACGGCTTTGTGCTGACGCCGTACAAGTTTGCCCTGAAAGCGTGTAGCCGGCCGGGCACTGATATTCTGCTGATTTAATGTCTATCGCATAACAACTGCCGCCTGACTCGGTATAGCCATTCGTGCAAGTCGATACCAGGGTGATTGTTGCAGGTATTGGGCAACTGCCGCCTACACAGTCACCCGGCCCGCCAATAGAAGCAAAGGTACTTATTCCCCCTCCACCAAAGTCAAAATTACACATATTGCCAACAAGATAATAATTGGGCGGGCAAGTGTATTCGAATGACGTTGACGCCTCACCAGCGTATTGTAGTGGTCAACTAAAATTGGCCACGGTTTTGTATTCAAGCCAGTATCTTCGCTCTGACTCATTGGGTGTCAGCCCACCGTTATATTGATGTGGTCTCAGCTGACTGTAATACCCCGTCACATATCGCGAAATTTCACTCTTAGCCTCACCGATATCCCGATAGCCGGTCATCGGTATCCATTCTGTTTTTAAGCTTCTAAAGAAGCGCTCCATCGGGCTGTTGTCCCAGCAGTTTCCTCGTCGACT
>NZ_JAKEVJ010000013.1:0-59902 GCF_022398425.1 Shewanella sp. Isolate7
AATCTTCAATTTATTGCGCTGTCGATTACAGAAAACAAACAAGTGCCCATTACAGGGCTCTTGTCGCAAGCTATAAGCAACAATGTTACTCAAACCATCTATCGACTTGCGCATATCAGTGATGCCGCATATCAAAGTGACATCAAGCCGGGTACTGTTATTAAACATATTGTCCTCCTATAAATCAGAAGAACAATGATGGTGGCTGATAGCTAAAATATGAAGGTGCAGTTTGTCGGACGCTTACTTTTCTCGCTTCCGCCAGCGATACGTCAGGGTAGGTACCCAAGCCTAGGTTGGCTCGCTTTTTGGTGATGGGCCGAGTGTAGTTTAATAGCCAGAATCTGGAGCCACTGGTTTTGACTCTGAGTGATAATCCTCTGCCATCGGAGAGATTGTATTCTTTGTCTCTAGGCTTTGCATTGGCGACTTGCGTGGCGCTAAGCTGTTTGGTGGTATTGCCCATAATTGTAACACCCAGATCTGTATTTTGGTCTGATGTTACATCAGGTGTTACAAAAACTCCAAGCTTCCCTGAGACGTTAAAAGACGTTAATAGAAGCTAAGTTGTTGATTTTAGCTTTCTGCAGACAGAAAAAAAGACGTCCTGAGACGTCTTTAATCCTTATATTGGTGGAGGCGGCGGGACTTGAACCCGCGTCCAAAAAGCCTACATCCTCGGCGCTACATGCTTAGTCTTTCTATTGGTTAACCAACAACACTCCGAAAGACAGGATTGTTATTGGCGAGTTCAGTACTGTTTCGCGGTTCACCCCTGAACATGGTTCCCTCGCTATCAAATGTAAAGGTGACCATCTTAATACTCTGCCCATTTGAGAAACGTGAGCAAGATGGCTAGCTAGCCTAAGCTGCTAGAGCGTAGTTATCGTCGTTTGCAACTATAACTGTGCGGCTTTTTACGAGGCCAACCGCCCCTCGGCATGCTCCTAGGGTTTCGTGAATCTTGTCGAATCCAGAATCGCCCCCAGTACAATGTCGATTGTAACCCGCGTTGTCCTCGATTTCCAAGGATTAATCACTGGGGCTACTATCGTTTGTTCGTTATCCGTACGTTTTATGCCAGACAAGTCGCTGAATAACAGCGGTTATTATCGTGCGGCATGTTTCATGGTACGAGATTTTTCAATCTTCCACTCGCGCTCTTTAGTGTCGTCGCGCTTGTCGTGCTCTTTCTTACCCTTACCCAGGCCGATCTCGAGCTTTACCCAGGCGTTCTTGCGCCAATACATGGAGATAGGCACGATAGAGTAACCTTGACGCTCGACCAAGCCCTGCAGTTTATCAAGCTCTCTGCGGTTGAGCAGCAGTTTACGATCGCGCATAGGGTCACATACCACGTGAGTCGACGCGGTATTGAGCGGTGTGATGGTGCATCCGAACAGGTAGGCCTCACCATCTCTGAGGAACACATAGCTCTCAGACAGGTTTACCTTTCCGACTCGGATCGATTTCACTTCCCATCCCATCAGGGATAAGCCGGCTTCAAATTTCTCTTCAAATTTATAGTCGAAGTTTGCGCGTTTATTGCGTGCAATCGTCGCCGGTGGGTTCTTTGATTTTTTTGCGTTTTTCTTAGCCATAGGAGGGCTATTATACGCGCGGTTAACCAATTTGGAATTGGCTCGCGTGATTATTTGTATAATTTGCCTGCGTAAACGGGTCGAGGTGGTGTTTTTTTGAGCTTGGTGTCAGTGCCGAGTGAGGTGACCCGTTCATTCGAGCATGTTAAAATCAGGTTTTTGCTTTATGGTGTCAAGGCCAAGGTTTCAGGTTAAACAGTCATATGCCCAAGATTTCCCGTAGCGTATTAGTGCGCTTTAGTGCCATGCAGATGTATGAGTTAGTCAACGATGTGGAGTCCTACAAGGAGTTTCTGCCGGGTTGTGTTGGCGGTAAGGTGCTTGAGTTCGATGGTAAAACCATGGTGGCCTCGGTCGATGTCTCTAAGGCGGGGATAAGCAAGACCTTTACCACACGTAATCAGGTTATTCCGGGTAAGCGGATTGAGCTGGCGCTAGAGAATGGTCCCTTCAAGCATCTACATGGTCAGTGGGAGTTTACCGAGCTGACGGAAGATGCCTGTAAGGTGGACTTTGAGCTTAACTTCGAGTTTTCCAGTTCGCTAGCGGATATGGCCTTTGGCAAGGTGTTCAAGGAACTCATGTCTTCTATGGTGGCCGCCTTTACCAGCCGCGCCAAAGTGATTTACAGCTAACAGCTATTTAGTCTCCCTAGGATGTAAGATGAGCGATCAAGATAAGTTTGCCGTTGAAGTAATTTATGCCTTGCCGACCCAGCAGAAGCGTATCAGTGTCATGGTGTCGCCGGGCACCAGTTGTATTGAGGCGGTGAAACAGAGTGATATCTGCCGTTTCTTTCCTGAGATCGATCTGGAGAAGGTCAAATTAGGTATTTTCAGCCGCGCCGTTAAGCATGATGAGGTGTTACATCCTGGGCAAAGAGTAGAGATCTACCGCCCGCTAATTGCCGACCCTAAAGATGTGCGTCGTCAACGGGCCGAGAAGGCCAAGAGTGAAGGCAGAGCCAATAAGACCACAGGGGCCAAGGTGAGTTAACCTGGTTTTATCTGGCCGCGAGCGAGAACAGAATTTAGATAGTAAAAAGGGTCTTAAGCAATGCTTAGGACCCTTTTTTCGTCTGAAAGCCCAGGCGCTAAAACAGGCCTGGTGCTAGTCATCGCCTTTATTCAAATTCTTTAACTTCGTTGAGTTCTTGCGCTTTTTTCTCTTCAACGAGTGGTTTGGTATCCGGGCGCTGCTCTGGGTTCAGCGGAACCAGATCGCCTTTAGGTGCGCCAAGTTCTGGCAGCGAGCTCTGATCCAGCGGCGTGTTAAAGTCGGCCGCCAGTTCATAGTCGCCATCGACGCTAGAAAGCTTGTCGTTGGTAAAGTGCAGCACCAGTTCTTTGTGGGTGATGCTGGCATCGCGACCACTCTTGTAGTGATAAACATAGTACCAGGTATCGTCAGAGAAGCTGTCGCGCAGCACGGGACGGCCCAGGATGTATTCGACCTGCTCTTTGGTCATCTCGATTCTGAGTTTTTCGACCTGTTGCGTCTCCATGTAGTTGCCTTGCGGTACATCAGGCTTATAGATCAGCCAGTCAAATACGCTACATGCGCTTAATGAAAGAGACAGCGCCGCTGCGCCTAATAGAGTAATACTATGTTTTTTGATGGTCATTGAATGCGCTACTTCCCTAAAAATCTGTCGGCCATGATACCCAAGCATTCCCCATGCTGACAAGCGCAATCGCCGTTTTCTGGATCTTGCCTGCGGATCAGCTAAGGCCTTTGTGTTTGGGGCGCCCAAGGGGAGGGCGAGTAGTTCAGACCGACGTGTTAACGATTAGTTTCATCGCCTTGCATGAATTTTGTCCAAATAGTGCGGCCTAAGCCTAGAGGCGTGATAAAAATGGCAGACTAATTAATTGTTAGTATTTGTTTTATCCCGATTTGTGGTAAGTTATTTTGGTTTACACCTTTGTAGCATTGGCTTAATTTGTTTAATTGAAAAAGCTGCAACAAGCCAAGGAGCAAACGGTGGTTGATTACCCGGGCAATGGACGGAAGCATCGATATGGGTGAAGCCTATACAAAAGGCAGTTTGGTTTGCGTAGGCACAGGTTTAAACCTGGGCGGTCAGATAACTGTGCTGAGTAAGAGTTATATCGAGCTGGCCGATGTCGTTTTTTCTTTAGTACCCGATGCCTTTTCCCTCCAGTGGCTGCAGAAGATGAATAGCGATGTTAGATCGCTGCATCGCTATTACGCCCAAGGTGATGAAGTTAAGAGCCGTCGCGATACCTATCAGCAGATGGTTGAGGCGATATTAACCAAAGTCAGGGCGGGTAAGCGGGTGGTTTGCGCCTTATATGGCCATCCTGGTGTCTTTGCCTGCGTGTCTCATATGGCCATTCGCCGGGCGCGGGAAGAAGGTTTTGAGGCCAAGATGGAGCCAGGGATCTCGGCTGAAGCCTGTTTATGGGCCGATGTGGGGATCGACCCGGGGCAGTCTGGTCATCAGAGCTTCGAGGCCAGCCAATTAATGTTTTATTGCCATACGCCGGACCCTGCTACCCATCTGCTGCTGTGGCAGATAGCCATCGCCGGTGAGCACACCCTTACCAAGTTTCACACCAATTCGGACTGCTTACGGGTCTTAGTCGAGCAGCTTAGCGAGTGGTATCCCTTAGACCATGAAGTCATTCTGTATGAGGCGCCCAATTTACCGACTCAGGTGCCTCGAATCGAACGTCTATTACTCAAGGCGCTGCCGGAAGCCAAGTTAAGTCCTATTACTACCCTGTTAATACCACCTGCAGCGCCACTCAGCGTAAATCATAAGGTTTTGGCAAAACTCGGAATTTCAGAAGACTTATTGGGGTAAAAATGAGATTGAGTTTGAGCAACTTAGAGTGGTCAAACTTTTGTCTAGCAACTAGTGTTATTACATAACAACGGAGAATGATATGTCTAAGCTAAGCGATTTTTTTCAGAAATTAGGTTCGGATGCCGCGCTGTTAGAGGCTTATAAGGCTGACCCTAAAGGTGTGATGAAGGCCAATGGCCTGACGGATGAGGAGATTCAGGCGGTGTTGTCTGGCGATAAGGCGCAGCTCGATTCGCTTTCGGGCGATACCAGCGAAGTACAGTCATATCTACTGATCACTAACCCAGATGACAGCAAGTAACCCTTAGTAATTTATATGCATTACCTCAGACTATTCTTGGCTTGTGTCTTTTCGATAGCATTTTGCCCGCTTGCCACCGCGAGTGACGTCGACTACGACGCCGTTATCGATGAGTTAAAGGCCGCGCTGATTGCAGAGCCAGCCAAATCGTCTGAGGTAATTGCCTACCTTAAAGAGAATACTCAGCACTTGAGCCGCGAACAGAGGGCTCGGGTGTTAACACTTGAGAGTAACAAGGAGATGTTTAACGGCGCCTATGAACGCGCCTTTAATCTACTCATTCAGGCCGAGCAACTGAGCCACTCTCCCGAAATTCAAAATTCCATCTATTTGTATCAAGCCACCGCACTGATCGCCATGAAAAACTATCAGGGGGCACTGGATGCGATGGCGAAGAATCTCGACCGTATCGAACAGATAGATGATGTCACCATCAAGATGACCTCCTATCTAAGGCTCGCTAATCTTTATTTGGATCTCGAAGTCTATGATGAGGTGAAGCGCTACGCCTCACTGGCCTATAGCCTAAGTCGTGATAGCTCGCCTAAGGAGCAGTGTTACGCCCAGGTACTACTGGCGGCAGGGGAGTTAAAGCTCTCTCAATATGATGAGGCCAAGCAATTATTTGCCGATACCAGAGCCTTCTGTCATGAACATAACATACCGCTTATCGTCGCCATGGCCGACAAAGGTAAGGGGACGTCGCTCCTTAAATTGGGTGAGCTGCAGCAGGCCGAGAGGCTATTCCAGTCAGCCCTAACCGAATACAAGACATTTAAGTTCCAGTTAGAGATAAACGATGTAAACGCCTTGCTGGCCGAAACCTACTTGATGAAGAAAGAGGTGGACAGTGCCAAGCAATATGCACAACAAGTCATAGACGTACCAGACGATCCTAGTGTCCTCAGCGCGAAGAAGCGTGCCTATAAGGTGATGGCGGATGCCTTATCCGTAGAGGGTGAGTATCAGCTGGCCTATCGCTATCTGGACAGGTATTTGCAGCTGAGTGAAGCCGCTATCGATGAGACCAAGGCGAAGGCCTATGCCTATCAGATGGCTAAGTTTGAGAATGCCGAGAAGGCCCGCGAAATCAAGATGCTGAATCAGGACAGGGCACTCTATACGGCGCAGCAAAAAGTGGTGGAGCTGGAGAGGTATAACGAGAGCATGGCGTTGATGATTGCCATTGGCTGCTCTATCTGTCTCATCATCTTCGGCGCCTCTATGTTTGTGCAAAAGCGCAAATACAAGCGTATCTCGCAACGAGATCCGTTAACCGGCGTATTGAATCGTGGTACGGGACAAGATTTTGCCGAAAACCTGTTTGTCGATGTGCTGGCCCATCGCAACGTGTTTAGTGTGGTGATGTTCGATTTAGACCACTTTAAATCGATTAACGATACCTATGGCCATAGTGCCGGAGATTGGGCGCTGCGTCGTGTGGTGGAAGCCGTTTCACCGTGTCTCAAGGGGCGCGATCTATTTGTGCGTATGGGCGGTGAAGAGTTTGCGATATTCTTACCTTATACAGATGAACAGGCAGCCTTAAAGGTCGCCAAACAGTGCCGCCTTGCCATAGAGTCTATTCAGACCCGTCCTCACTACAGCGACTTAAGTATCACCGCAAGTTTCGGTGTCTGTACCAGTGTGGAGGATGACCTTAGCCTGGACCCACTCATGAAGCGCGTCGATATCGCCATGTACCAGGCCAAGCGCAATGGCCGCAACTGTGTGGTGATGTACCGTCCTGGTATGGCGACCATGTCTGACAAGGCGGCAAACCCGACTAACGCCACTAATGCAGTAAATGCATAATGGCTATTTAGTGCTTAGTATTTATAGGCTAGCGTTTAGTGCCCAGTATTAATGCCCAGTATTAATACATAGCGGGCTTATTCGTCTCTATCCTTTAACCCCTTGAAGTTATGTATTTGAATGCGATTAAGCTGAACTCTTGATTGGCCTCTCGTCCTGCGCATTAAATCTGGTTTTAGGCCATCTAACTTGCTTCCCCCGTGATGTATCTCCAACTTAATTGGCTCTTTTTAGTGACTCCTTAAATGGCTCCCTTTGACGTTTGTGAAAATGCTATGGGCCTATTTGTTCATGCCGTAGGTTGCTCTTAATCGCGGGTATTTAATCCCTTGTTGGGCATGTTCATCTGATCTGGCATTGGAGTTATCTTAGAGTAGTGGCTTAATCATGTGCCTGTGCCTGTGCCTGTGCCTGTGCGCCCTGGTGCCCACTAATTGCCCGTCTACTTGCCTTTCATCCTATGGCCATGGCGCCGTTTGCCTGCCTGCGTTAACTACTATCACCCCTCTTTAACTCTTATCTCATGAATCAATCCATATAGGAAAGCACTCGTATCCTAGTTTGAGAATACAGTCGATATCACTAGAAATTTGTTTTCACAGCTTATTTTTTAAGAGCTTAGGGGACGTTTCCTGGCTTTAGGCCTTAGCTTTTTATTATTAGCTTTTGGGTTTTAGCTTTTGGGTTTTAGGCACTAGATTTCCAGCATTATTTTCTAGGCTTTAGCTCCCTTCCTCACACCGTCTGATGTGGTTTGTGTATCGGATCACTTAGGCAATTAGCCTTAGGAGGGCAAGTCTGCCCGCATAGAGAGCGGAGCTTGGCGCGAATGATGAATGACTATTTTGGGGTAAGTATGCAATTTATTCGGTTTTTTTGGATTTTTTTTGCATCAAACCAAAAAAAATCGTGATGTTGATCGACAAACGCTACCGATTTGTGACAAGTCATATCGCCCGTCTTTTATTGCGTTTACGTAAACGTCAAATTAAAACGTGTATTTGATTTTTGTTTGTTCTGTGTGTCAGGTAATGCACTGAATATTAGTGGTTTATTATGGTTTACTCGCAAGGAAAGCAAAACGAACGGCTCTAAATTCGCTCAGGCTTTAAGCTTGATTATGTGTACCGTTAATCTTACTTGGTGTAACTAAATTACGTAATTGCTTTCTTTGGTTGGTTGTTGGTTAATTTGTCTGACAAGTTTAAGGTTTTGTCGTTTTTAATGCTGGCTGTAGAGTTTTAAATTCATAAAAATCAGTACCTAATATCCACACTTCGGTTTTGGTCTTACCAATTTTTTGTGATGTAACTGCGGTATTTTAGCTGTTTTTCTCGCCAGGTGTATTGTTGCAATCCCAACAGTTTGTTAGTAGGTTTTGTTCAAAACGTACATTTGTAACCCATTACTGGTGTTTCAAGCTGTATGGCCAGCACTAGCGGCGTGGCAAGCCCTAATGTTGTGGGCTGGATGAATTGAAATTAACGGTAAGTGAGCGCTTGGGAGATATCGGGATGACTGAACAGGTAATGAATAAACATCAGCTGGATACGGGATTGTCTATCCTGGGGGCGACAGTGCCAGGGCAAGAGATAGTGCTTAACGAAGGCACGCTTAGCTTGCTTGAAGTCTTATGTGATCAGTTTGCGGCAGAGGTGCGAAATCTGCTCGACATGCGTAAGCAGAAGCAGGCATCGATCGATAACGGCGCCTTGCCGGACTTCTTACCCGAGACTCGTGCCATAAGAGACGGCGATTGGCAGATCCGCGGTATCCCGCAAGATCTACAGGACAGACGCGTCGAGATCACCGGTCCTGTGGACCGTAAGATGATCATTAACGCCCTAAATGCCAACGTTAAAGTTTTCATGGCCGACTTTGAAGATTCATTGGCACCAAGCTGGACTAAGGTGATCCAGGGACAGATTAACCTGCGTGATGCGGTGCGTGGCGAGATTGAATATACCGCCCCCGAAACAGGCAAGCATTACACCCTTAATGATGACCCCGCGGTGCTTATCGCTCGCGTTCGCGGCCTGCATCTTAAGGAGAAGCATGTGGCCTTCAATGGCGAGGCGATCCCTGGCGCGCTGTTCGATTTCTGCCTCTACTTCTATCACAACTATCGTCAATTGCTGGAGAAGGGCAGCGGACCTTATTTCTACATCCCTAAACTCGAGAGTCATGTGGAGGCACGCTGGTGGGCCAAGGTGTTTGCCTTTGTCGAAGAGCGTTTCTGTCTGACGCCGGGCACCATTAAGTGTACCTGCCTCATCGAAACCTTACCCGCGGTGTTCGAGATGGAGGAGATCCTCTATGAACTTCGCTCAAACATAGTGGCGCTCAACTGCGGCCGCTGGGACTACATCTTCAGCTATATCAAGACATTGAAGAATCATAGCGATCGCATCTTGCCCGACCGTCAGGCGGTCACCATGGATAAGCCGTTCCTGAGCGCCTACTCGCGCCTGCTGATTAAGACCTGTCACAAGCGTGGCGCCCTGGCGATGGGGGGCATGGCGGCCTTTATTCCTGCCAAAGACGCTGCGCAAAACGAGGCTGTGCTGGTTAAGGTTCGCGGCGACAAAGAGCTTGAGGCGCGTAATGGCCACGACGGTACCTGGGTAGCGCATCCAGGTCTGGCGGACACTGCCATGGGGATCTTCAACGAGTATATAGGTGAGGATCACGTCAACCAGCTGCACATCACTCGTGATGTTGATGCGCCAATCCAGGCAAGGGATCTCCTCATGGCTTGCGAAGGCGAACGCACCGAGTCGGGTATGCGCCTCAACATCCGTATCGCGCTGCAATATATCGAGGCCTGGATCCGTGGTAACGGCTGTGTACCCATCTATGGCCTGATGGAAGATGCGGCGACGGCAGAGATTTCGCGCACCTCTATTTGGCAGTGGATCCAACATGAGCAGAAGCTCTCAAACGGCAAGCTGGTCACCAAGGAGCTGTTTAAAGAGATGCTGGTCGAAGAGCTGGCCAACGTCAAACTCGAGGTGGGACCAGATCGCTTTACCCACGGCAGCTTTACTCAAGCGGCCGTCCTGCTGGAAGAGATCACCACCTCTGATGAGCTGGTGGATTTCCTCACCCTGCCAGGCTACGAGATATTGACCCAGGGCGACAATGCTTAACGAGATGATTTTATAAATGAAAGGGTAATACCCAAAACCTATTTAGCGCCTTTGAATGTGAGTGGTATTGAGGGAGCTGGATGCTAACACCTGAGATGGAGAAGATTATGACTAAGGCAACTACACAGATTTCACGTCAAGAACAGATTGATGCGATTAAACAAGATTGGGCTGAAAATCCACGTTGGGCCGGCGTTCGTCGCCCCTATTCAGCAGAGGACGTAGTGGCCTTACGCGGTTCGATTGTCCCGGAAAATACCCTGGCAACTCGCGGTGCGGAAAAACTATGGCAGCTGGTTAACGGCGGCGCTAAGAAAGGCTATGTCAATTCACTGGGTGCCCTCACTGGTGGTCAGGCGGTACAACAAGCTAAGGCGGGAATCGAGGCCATTTATCTGTCAGGCTGGCAGGTGGCCGCCGACGCGAACCTGGCGGGCACCATGTACCCGGACCAGTCTCTCTATCCGGCAAACTCTGTGCCTGCTGTAGTTCAGCGCATCAATAACTCGTTCCGCCGCGCCGATCAGATCCAGTGGAGCAATCAGGTTGACCCACAAGATGAGGCCTACACCGACTACTTCCTGCCTATCGTAGCCGATGCAGAAGCGGGTTTTGGCGGTGTGCTTAACGCCTACGAGTTGATGAAGAACATGATCGACGCTGGCGCCGCCGGTGTGCACTTTGAAGATCAGCTGGCCTCGGTGAAGAAGTGTGGTCACATGGGCGGTAAGGTACTGGTACCGACTCAAGAAGCGGTACAGAAGCTGGTATCTGCGCGTCTGGCGGCCGATGTGAGCGGCGTACCGACGCTGGTTATCGCCCGTACCGATGCAAACGCTGCGGATCTGCTGACCTCTGACTGCGACCCATACGATCGCGACTTCATCACCGGCGAGCGTACTTCTGAAGGTTTCTACCGTGTAAATGCCGGCATCGACCAGGCTATCTCTCGCGGTCTGGCCTACGCGCCTTACGCCGACCTAATCTGGTGTGAGACCGCCAAGCCTGATCTGGAAGAGGCGCGCCGCTTTGCCGAGGCGATTCACGCACAATACCCAGATCAGCTGCTAGCCTATAACTGTTCACCGTCTTTCAACTGGAAGAAGAACCTGGACGATGCCACCATCGCTCGCTTCCAGCAGGAGCTGTCGGACATGGGGTATAAGTACCAGTTCATCACCTTAGCCGGTATTCACAACATGTGGTACAACATGTTCGATCTTGCCTATGACTATGCGCGCGGTGAAGGCATGAAGCACTATGTTGAAAAGGTACAGGAAGTTGAATTTGCGGCGGCGAAGAAGGGTTACACCTTCGTGGCACACCAGCAAGAGGTGGGTACAGGCTACTTCGATAAGGTGACCAATGTGATCCAGGGCGGTGAGTCTTCGGTTACGGCGCTGACAGGCTCGACAGAAGAGGAGCAGTTCTAAAGTTTCGACTTGCTGTCCTTTAGCAGCGGTTGTTCCTCGCACCGTGTTCCTACGTGCGGTGCGAGGTTTTTCTTTCCTTTCCAAATTGTTATTTTTGCTTGCCTTGGCGGTCCCTCTTGAGCCGCCTTTTTTATTTTCTTCTTATCTTTTGAGGCCGCTCGTCGATATAAAGGTGAAATCCTCGCCATGTGGATCGGGTATAGGTGATAAACGTGATTTGCCTCTGGCGACAGATGTAATTGTTATGGTATAAGTTTTTCTGCCTATAATTCATCAAAGACGGCGCCAGGCAACTAAGCGCTATCCTTATTTCTTCATATAAAGAGTAGATACGCATTGAACACTGCTATGTCAGGAAAAGGTGCAGAGTACTGGACCAAACGCATCAGCGAACAGGAGATGCCGGCACTTAGCTCGACGGTGAAGACCCTAGAGAAGCTTGCCAAAGACGATGTTTCCTCCCTGGCGATACTCGGCCGCAGCGTGATGCATGATAACGCGCTGACCTCGCGACTTCTTAAGGTGGCCAACAGCGCCATCTATAACAAGGGGATCTCCCACGTTACGACCGTGAGCCGCGCGGCCGTTGTTCTGGGCTTCGATACCATACGTAATATCTGTATTACCGCTAAGCTCCTCAGCAGCCTTTTAGAAAACAAAGGGTTATCAGAGGATGTCTATCAGAGGCTACTCACCCTGATGGCAAGAGCCTTCCAGGCAGCCATGCTGGCCAAGATGATGCTTAAAGACCACGACGAAGAGCTGCAGGAAGAGGTGTTTATCGCCGCGCTGCTCTATCACCTGGGGGAGAGTGCCTTTTGGAGCATGGGCGGTGAAACGACAGAGCAGCTCAATGCGCGTCTCAATCAGGTGGACGAAAAAGAAGCCAGCGCCGTGGTCAGAGAGGTGCTGGGAACCTCCTTTACCCAGCTGTCCATGGGGATCGCCAAAAACTGGGGTCTTGGTGAGGTATTGGTGAAGTCCTTGTCGAATCCCAATGAGCGCACTCCCGAGATCCGCTCCATCTATCTTGCCAATAAGATCAGCGAGTTGATGGCGAGCGACAGCAAAGATATTACCGAGCTGAATCACCGTATCAAGCAGGCAGCAGACATGCTGGACCTCGAGGTGGATGAGTTTAAAGGGCGGATGATCCAGTGTAGCCATGCCACCCGAAAGTTGGCCGATACTTATGGTGCCAAGGTACTGGTGGCCTTCCTGCCCGATACCCATCGGTTGACGCTGGCGGCTGAGCCAGAGGATGAGCCGGTTAAGGTACGCGAGCTTAATGTCGAGCTGCAGCTGAAGAAGCTTAGGGAGCTCACAGATTGCGCCATCAACAAGGCAAACTTTAATGAGGTGATCACTATTACCCTCAGCGGCCTGCTCGATGGCATAGGCATGGATCGCTGCGCCGTCATGCTACTCTCGCTAAATCGTAAGCGCCTGCAACCTAGGGTGGTGGTTGGCGAGAACAGCGACAAGATGAAGAATGAATTTATCGTCGAGCTCAATCACGACAAGAATGTGTTTGGCGAGAGTGTAGAGCTCAAGAAGCCGCTGTTTATCGACAACCCAAGCTCGGAAAAGTGGCGCCTCTATACCGACGAAGCGCTCAGGCGCCATACCTCGCCAATGGGCTTCATGTTGGCGCCGATATTGGTGGATAACAAGGTGATTGGCCTGTTATATGCCGACAGGCACAGCTCAGAGCGCAAGCTGGTTGATGCGGATTTCGATCGTTTTACCCATTTTGCTCAGCTGACCAATCTCTGCCTCTCTGTCTCGGTGCACTAGGGCCTTTTATCTGTTAGCTTTCTGTTTGCTTTAAGATTTGTTCAATCTAAGCGAGCTTTGGTCGATGCAGGAGCAATGAAGCCATTCACATGGTCGTACTATTGGTCGTACTATTGGTCGTACTATGTGAATGGCGAGCAGTAATACCAATCACAGTAAACATGTGATCAGAAATAGCGCAGGAAAAACGCTTGAGAACCAAGCAGGATTTTTAGATAAGTAGTTATTCTACAATTAAAAATACTAATACAGTTATCGAGCGTTTTAACAAGCTAGAATGATCAATTGTTTATTACGATTGGTATAACCCTCAAACTGCAAGGTCAACAGGCCCTAGCTCTATTTGCCTTTGCTGGCGGCGCTGATCTGCGCCGTGATCCGTTTGGCCATGGCGTTGGGGATTGGAAAACTCAGGTGATATTGCAATATCTTCCAGCCCTCAGGGGTGAGGACCAGGGTGCCTGTGCCGCGGCAGTTGCCATAGGACTTACTGCTTAAATGCTCATCGAAGACGATCACCTCGCCGTGCTGTTCTAGCTGCCTGGATACCAGGGTGTAGTGCCAGCCCTTGGTGGGACTGGCGTAGGCGGCAAACTCCTTCATGGTCCAGTTTTCCGTTGCATCGGTACCGATAAAATGGGCGTCATCGGTATAGAGGGCAAAATACTTGTCCCAATCGGCGCTGGCGGCGTAACTGTGCAACTTGTCTAAGGTCTGAGTCGCCTCTAGTGGGGTCTCGGCGCGGCTAATGCTGCTGAGCAGCAGGGCGCAGCCTGCAAGCATCCAAGTCAGCGAGTGATGTCTGACGGCCATGGTATTACTCCTTTTAAATCCGTTTAATGCCAGTTTACCGGATCTAGTTTGAAAAATTGACTCATCTGTTGATAGAGGGCCGGGTGCTGCTGATAAAAGTCATGGGGACGCTCGAAGAAGGTTTCGGTGATCACCGCGAAGAACTCGGCCTCGTTGGTAGCGCCGTAATAGTTAAACAGGCTGGGCTGATGGTACTTGGCGTCTTCGCGCAGCTGTTCAAACTCCTGAGTCATGATGCTTGACCATGACTGGTAGTCGTTAGCATTAGCCAGGATGGGCGCGCCGTTGGAGTGGCCATCTTCTTGATCCAGCTGGTGGGCAAACTCGTGGATCACCACGTTGTGGCCATCGTAAGGCTGAGCCGCGTCTTCCTTGGCGGTATGCCAGGAGAGCACGACCTTGCCAAACTCCCAGGACTCACCCGAGAGAATATTTTTTCGCTCCCAGAAGGTTCCATCGCCATTTTGCTGCATCTGATTGACGATAAACAGGCTAGGGTAAACCAGTATCTGTTTCAGCTTAGGGTAGTAGTCAGTGTCGCGATTAAGCAGTAACAGACAAGCCTGGGCGGCGATGGTGACCCGGATCTCATCATCAATTGCTATGCCCTGACACCCGACGAAGCGCTTCTCGGCGATGAAGATCTGAATGTGGCGCTTGAGCTGTAGCTGCAGGTCGCTGGGGAGGGCGCGAAAGTAGGGCATGCGGCGTTTGAGTATGGCGCGCCAGCCCTCGGGAAAGGGGCGCTTGGCGATCTGCGCGCGGCGATACCTGACATACTTTGGCTTAAACAGTATGTAACCTATGGCGGCGCTACTGACCAGCGCGAGAATAAAGATGGCTAGCATAAAAATCTCCCTATGATATAGCAAGATATGGTGTTGCTTGTCGCAAATTCAATCTTAGGGAGAGAAAAAAGCAGTGGAGAAAAAAAGCTGGCAGCCCTAAGTTCGGAAAATGAAATCTGTCGCTGCCAGAAAGGTTAGGGAGACGGGCTGAAAGGAGCGACGCGCTGGGTGATGATGTGCCCAGCGCGTCTGGGGATATATGTTAATCGACTAATGTAATCGGCTAATTTAATCGCCTAATTTAATCGACTATGATTGATTGTTCCTTCTGTTGCCGCTCACTCTCAGATAACGAGTAATGATGCTCGATGAGAAAACGGATCAGTTTCGACTTAGCTACATCGCAGCCGCTGGCCAATTCGGCAAGGTGCGCGATAGCAGACTCGCTCAGGGTGAAGGTCGCCTTGCGATAAGGCCCTGTTCCCTTGGGCACCACCTTAGGTGTCGCCTGAGATGCGTGGCGATTTAAAAAATCACCATCGAAACCCGTTTCTAAGTCGATAACCTCGGCCATCTGCTGTACATTGCTCGGCTGCCCGGCGGCATAGTGGGTCGCATCGTCGATGAAGTCATCGATCAAGGCATCGAGCGAAATATTCAGTAGCTTACGGTTTTGTCTCGCGGCACTAGACTGCGTAGAGCTTTTCTTGAGATCGGCCAGACCCATAGTTACCCCTTAACTTATCCATCTGTTTTTCGGCGAGACGATTGCGAATTTCTGTGGCACTGGAAGCCTGTAACATTTCACAGGCGATGCTGCGGATCTCTTCGGCGGCCTTGCCTTTTGGTTGTGTTTCCATGACAGACAGACCCGATTCTTCGCTGTCATCATAAATGTTTCGGCTGTAGGTGATGGCGTCGAGTACGTTGATGTCGTACGTCTTACACACCTCTTTGGCTTCCATGATGCGGTTAGCCTGGTTTGGCAGGCTAGGGCATTGGGTGATCACGAAAGATGCGCGCATCTTAGGGTTAATCATCATACAGGTCGCGACGATATCATCCATGTGGCTCACGGTTTTCAAGTCTCTGCGCTTCGGACGCAGTGGCATCAACACATGAGAGGCGACCGACATGGTGGCACGCAGTGCCAGGTTGTCCTGGCCACCACAGTCGACCAGCACATAGTCATAGTGCTGCTCTAGGCTGAGCAGATCGTTACGTATCTTGCCGTAGAGCTGTACACAGTTGATGCCGGCCAGGGTGCCGTTGTTGTTACGAGCTTGAATCCAGTCCGAGGTGGTCCGCTGGGGATCACAATCGACCATGATGACCGACGCGCCGCATTCTACAGTGAGAAATACCGCTATGTTTTGGGCTAAACAGCTCTTTCCGCTACCGCCTTTTTCACCGCCAACTAAAATGATCATTCTATTTCCTCTCGACTGCCAATGATTGCCGATGTTTGTTGTTAGGTTCCCAAGTGATGTACTGCTATCTCGCGATCTCACCTGTTTGGGCATGACTCCAATTTAGGTGTTAATTAATTGTTGGTCAACTACATGAAAATTGACGTTTTTTTTGATTGTGGCGCTTGTCATTAAGTTGACGTTTCGGCTTGTTTGGCGGATATTTGACGCTAAGGGCTTTTGGAGTAAAAAGTTATCTTTAAGCTTTTATAAAACAGTGTTTTACTGTTTTTGTGTTGGTTTTAGCGGCTAGTTTTTCATACTTATGCCTTAAAAGCGTAAGACTTTCACCCTACTCTTATTTCTGTTTTGTTTGCTTTTTGGTTTTTATATTTCCAAATGTTATATCTGTAATGGCTAAAACTTTGAAGTCGGTTGGCTTGTCGCTGCAAAAATTTACCTTATGTTTCAATGCGACGCGCGGGAAATGAGCATGTGTAATTGCGATGTCGTCAAAGCTTCTTGGTTTGACGCCTGTAGTCACGTAAGCTGGGCCGCGTACTTTTCCCGATAGCCGTTTAGGATAGTCAAGATGGATCAACAGGCCTTAATCGAGGCGATAAATCAAAAAATGCCCTTTGGTAAATATGCCGGGTTACGCTTACTCGAGCTGCCAGAGCCTTATTTAGTCTGGTTTCATAGTAAAGGCTTTCCCGAGGGGAAGTTAGGTCAGCAGTTGGCGCTGATCTATGAGGTGAAGCTCAATGGTCTGGAGGGCATGCTCAAGCCTTTATTAGTTCCACGTAAGCAGGGATAAAATTCGGGAATGAGAGCTTGATCTAAAACTGATTCATTGAATGCTGTTTTAAGAGCTCCGGGTAGAGATTTATGGCTAAGGCCATGTTTTAATGCAGGGGTTAAAGGCAAACACTTAAGGAATGACAATGATAACTAAATTAGTTCGTTTAGCCGCTGCGGCCACCTTAGCCCTGGGGATCTCGAGTGCCTGGGCGGCTGGTGTAGTGCATCAAGGTACTGTGGTCGATACCATGAATGGTGGCGGTTATACCTATGTGCAGATCAAAGAGGCCGATAAGACTTTCTGGGCGGCAGGACCCCAGGCCGAGGTGAAAAAAGGTGACGTCGTTGTCGTTCAAGAGCAGATGTGGATGAATGACTTTACTAGCAAGACACTTAACCGCACCTTCGATGAACTCTTGTTTGTGGGTCGCATCGACAAGAAGTAATTTGCGCGGCTAAGTAGCCGGATGAATATAAGAAATAGTGCCGATAACTTGTTATCGGCACTATTTTTTTACCTAATAGGGACTAAAATCAGCTGCAATTTACGCAAACAGGTGGCCGTATGGATTGGCAAAGGGGCGACGAGCGCCTGAGCTTCTCTGCCTGATATAGACAGAGCACCTATAGACAAAGCACTTATAGACAAAGCGCATACAGATAGAACACGTATCGATAGAACAAGGCGATGATTAAGATAATTCCCTATCGTAAGGGGTATAGCAAAGCGGTCAGTGAGGTCTATCATCTGGCGGTGCGCGCCATCGATGAGACCCATTACAGTGCGGCGCAGAAACTTGCCTGGTCCCAGGCGCCGCGCTCCGGTTATCACTGGCATAAGCGCCTGACCCGCTCTCAGGCCTGGCTGGCCGTCGATACCGCTTGCATGACGGGGGAGTATCCCCGCTGTGTCGGTTTCATCAATGTCGAGACCCAGTATGCGTCGCGGGGTTATATCGACAGCCTCTATGTGCACCCTGAATATCAGGGACAGGGGATTGCGCGACAGTTACTGCAACAACTCGAATCCTGGGCGGTTTCGCAGGGGATGGATGAGCTAAGGGTTGATGCCTCCAGCCTGTCGCGGCCACTGTTTGTGACAGAGGGTTTTGCGCTGCGACACAAGCGGTATCAGGAAAAGGCCGGCCAGGTATTTATGGCCTACTACCTGGCAAAGTCACTGGTAAAGTCTCTGGCAAAGTCCTTGGTTTAGCCCCTCGCTTAGCCACTTGCAATACCCTCACCATACCCTCGCGATAACCTAGGCATGCTTAGCCGGCCAGCAAGGCGCCAAACTTTCTAGTCTTTTATAGCTCGCGCTAATGGCCATCCAGGTGACTCGTGTATAACACATGAGGCGGCATGACGCCGTGTAGCCCCTCTTCTCGCTGCATGAAGCGGATGAAGGCCTGGGGCAGGGTAAGCGCCTCAATTGATTCTTGCTGTTCTGCGCTAAGTAGCGCCTGATAACCTTCCTTGCCCGACGCCGTGTAGGCCGAGGATACGCCGCTATACAAGCGGTCTGGCATCACGCTATGCCACTGCATCTCACCGGCTATTTCGGTCAAGATCTCCAGTTGCAGGATGCGGGCGCCCAGCGGCTGTCTGCCGTCGTAGCAATATTTAAGGCCGTAGGTATAGGGGAAGCTTCCCGCACCTGTGCCGGTAATGCTGTTATTGGTGGCCGAGTTGATGGCCGACTCCAAGGTTTGATACAGGTAACGGCCCTGGATGCGATATTTCACCAAGGGCAGGGCGAAAGGGAGCAGTCGCCCGAGAATGTCCGCCATGGTCACCGTGCCCTTGTTGAGCGATTGTCTGACACCGCCGGCATTGTGCAGGGCAAAATCTACCTGAATGTCCAGGTTGCGAGCCTCATGATAGATGCTCTTACAGACCCAGGGGGCGATCTCGCTGCCGTGGGGCAGTGCCTTGCTGGGCAGGCGGGTGTGGATCAGGTTTTTGGGCACAAATCCCAGCACCTGATGCTCCAGCGCGTCGATGGCCGGGCGATAGTGCTGGGTGATCACCTGATTGATCTCTGTGAGTTCGTCATCCCATAAGATTCCGGGATGCGCCATGAGCTGCTGCTTGAGTGCGTCATAGGTGGCGGCAGTGACCTCTTGCTCTCCTTCGATAAGCAGGTGCTTGTCGAGCATGAAGTAGTTGTGTCCGGCAAGGGAGGTCACCAGGCCTTGGTCGTCAAACTCTAGGTCACACAGCCCCAGGGTTTCGGCATACTTGCCCGCATGTAGTATGGGTGTGTTGTCGACGCGATAGCCATAGGGCAGCGCATTATGGCCGATGGCGCTGAAGTTGCCCTGAAGCGTGTGAGAGTGACCACCGACGATCAAGCTGATCCCCGGCACTTCTTGGGCTAATATTTTGTCTTTATCCCAGCCTAAGTGGCTCAGTACCAGGATATGATCTATGCCCTGCGCCTTTAGCGTGGCTACAGTATTGGCCGTGGTCTCAATGGCGTCGGCAAAGTGAGTATCTTCATCTGGCCTGGCGATCTCTTTCATTTGATCTAGGGTGATGCCTATGATGGCAAGCTGTCTATCGCCTAACGGCTTTAAGAGTACCTTGGCCGAGCGGTGTTCGGGAATATAGTCAAACAGCTTGGGGTGCCCAGTCAGCTTGTCTTGCTTATGGGGATCTTCCTGGCTGAGATCCATGTTGCCTGCCAGCAGCGGAAAATTGATGTTATCGAGAAACTGCTTAACCGGCTGATTGCCAGCGTCTATCTCGTGGTTGCCGAGGACCATGGCATCG
The DNA here is from genome assembly GCF_022398425.1 of Shewanella sp. Isolate7. Classification (NCBI taxonomy): domain Bacteria; kingdom Pseudomonadati; phylum Pseudomonadota; class Gammaproteobacteria; order Alteromonadales; family Shewanellaceae; genus Shewanella; species Shewanella sp. Isolate7. Next base: position 19,516 of record NZ_JAKEVJ010000013.1, read on the forward strand.
GGTGCTAGGCGGTTGAGCAGATCGGCATTGGCCACGCCCTTAAACTGGTTGAAGTAGAGGGTGCCCTGAAAGCTGTCGCCCCCATGAAGAAACAGAAAATCTTGCCCGGCATCGGCCGCCTGACTGCGCGCCTGTTGCACCTGATAGCCGATCCTCGCATAGCCGCCGCTGTGGCTATAGACCTCATAACTTTGTTGCTCATGGCTGAGCAGAAACTGGACGCGCGAAGGATCGAAGTGAGAGTGGGTGTCGTTGATGTGTGCAAGCTTTAGGGAGTATCTGTTGGTCATGTAGGCCTCATTTGTGAAGCGGGCAAGTATACCTCAGCAGGGCTAAATGAAAAAGGGAAGCATTTGCTTCCCTTTATTAACTTTTCTTAAGTTATTTGCTCACCTTATCCAGCGGCTCGGCCTCTGTGATACTGGTGGCTTGCTGTTCGCCTTTGGGGAGATCCTCATCTTCCGACGAGCCCTCATCCGAGATGCGTATGCCCTTGTGAGTCATGCGGCGTTTCCAAAGGCGTCTCGCCAGTTGCTGCATATCGGTCACAGGGTCATTACTGTCGACAATCTCTAAGCCCAGCAGGGATTCGATAATATCTTCCAGGGTGACAATACCGTGGCCACTACCATATTCGTCCACCACCATGGCGATCTTGGTGTTGCGCTTAATCATCAGCTGGAACAGCGGCAAGATCTTGGCCGTTTCCGGCACGATCACCAGGTTACGCCGTACCGCAGAGATAGGCGCCATGGGGGTGTCTCGCTCCGACAACAAGATGGTGTTGCGGTTGACATAACCCACGATATTGTCGCGATCGCCATCGAAAACCGGGATACGGGTAAAGGGGCTCTTCTTATGAAGCTTGGCAAACTCGGCCTGGGTCATCGAAGCCGGCACGCTGAACATCACGGTTCTCGGGGTCATGATGGCGGTCACCGGCATCTCCTTGACCGACAGCATCTGGGTCAGAATCATAGATTCCTGTTCGTCCAGCTCACCCGACTCGTGACCTATCTTGGCCATAGCACTCATCTCTTGACGAATGTATTGACCATCGTCGCCCTTACCGAGCTTCTGAGTGACCTGCTGAGACATCCAGATCAGCGGCTTAGTGATGCGCTCCATCCACAGCAGCACCAGAGATACGCTCGGGGCCAGGCTGCGCCAGTAGTTTGCGCCCAGTGTCTTTGGAATGATCTCTGAGAAGAACAAGATAAGAAAGGTCAGCACACCAGAGAAGACACCCAGCATCTCGTCGCCAAACACCTTGGCTGCCTGCGCACCGGCAACGGCGGCACCTACGGTGTGGGCAATAGTGTTTAGGGTCAAGATAGAAACCAGTGGCGATTCCACATTCTCCTTCTGGTGGCTCAAACGCTCGGCCGCCGCGGGATGGGTTTCTTTTAGGTTCGCAATAAAGCTAGGTGTAACAGACAGAAGCACGGCTTCGAATACACTACAGAGAAAAGAGATCCCGATAGCGACAAAGACAATAACAATAAGGGTTATCATGGGGGAGGTAAAACAACTCCGAGTAGCAAGCCAATATTAGCTTGGGGGGATTCTAGCATAGTCTATTTCCTTACTGGCTAAAATTTATTGATATCTGTATAATTCGCCGCCCTGTGGCAGGTTTTGGTGTTGAGGTTAGTCAAAATGAGTGAAAAAAAGATCAATTTATTGGATCTCGATCGTAAGAGATTGAGAGCGCTATTTACCGAGATGGGTGAAAAGCCTTTTCGTGCCGATCAATTGATGAAGTGGTTATACCATTTTGGCGTCAGCGACTTCGAACAGATGACTAACATCAACAAGGCGTTACGTACCAAATTGGCCGCGCGTTGTGAGGTGGTGGCTCCAGAGATCTCCAGCTATCAGAAGTCTGCCGATGGCACCATTAAGTTTGCCATCAATGTGGGTAATGGTCAGGAGGTAGAGACCGTTTACATCCCGGAAGATGACCGTGCCACCCTGTGTGTATCTTCACAGGTGGGTTGTGCCCTCGAGTGTACCTTCTGCTCTACCGCCCAGCAGGGCTTTAACCGTAACCTTACCGTGTCTGAGATTGTCGGCCAGATCTGGCGCGTGTCTCACTTTCTTGGTTTCCAGAAAGAAACCGGCGAGCGTCCCATCTCTAACGTGGTGATGATGGGCATGGGTGAGCCGCTGTTGAATCTGAAAAATGTCATGCCGGCTATCGACATCATGCTGGACGATTTCGGCTTCAGTCTGTCTAAGCGCCGCGTGACCGTATCGACCTCGGGCGTGGTGCCTGCGCTGGATATCCTAGGCGATAACCTGGATGTGGCGCTGGCGGTGAGCATTCACGCGCCCAACGATGAGCTGCGTGACGTGCTGGTACCGGTTAACAAGAAGTATCCGTTACAGGAGTTTTTGGCGGCGATCCGTCGTTACCTGGCCAAATCTAATGCTAACCGCGGCCGTGTGACCCTGGAATATGTGATGCTTGATCATATCAACGACAGCACCGATCAGGCCCATGAGCTGGCCAAGTTGATGAAGGATACGCCTTGTAAGATCAACCTGATCCCCTTCAACCCGTATCCGGGCTCGCCCTATGGTCGTTCATCGAACTCACGTATCGACAGATTCTCTAAGGTGCTGATGGAATATGGCCTTACCGTCATCGTCCGTAAGACCCGCGGAGACGATATTGACGCGGCCTGTGGCCAGTTAGCCGGGGATATTCGCGACCGAACCAAACGTTTAGCGAAAAAACGCATGCAAGATAGTCAGATTTCAGTCACAATAAACTAACTTATTGTATCTGCTACTAGATAGGCTTGCGAATGTTAAGCAAAAAGCCAACATTGACCCTGTTAGTCATCCTGACTTCGACGCTGATGTCAGGATGCGTAACTGAGAGAACATACAGTGGCACAGATGTGCCCGTTCAAGAGCGAACCTTCGACAACGTTGCTGCGGCCCGTCAACGGGTGCAGTTGGGCTTGACCTACCTGCAAAAGGGCTACAGCGAACAAGCCAAGTACAATCTGGATAAGGCACTCGAGTTTGCCCCTAACATCGAAGATGTACACGTGGCCTTAGCCTATTACTATCAATCGGTTGGCGAATTAGCCCTGACCGAGAAGGCGTATCGCAACGCCATCAACGCCAGCGATGCCAGCGGCGATTCCATGAATAACTTCGGCGTGTTTCTCTGCCAGCAGGCAAAATACGACCAGGCCGAAGAGATGTTTCTTCGGGCAGTAAAGATGCCCAAATACACCCGTTCGGCCTCCAGTTATGAAAACCTGGGGATCTGTAGCCGCAAGTCGGGTGATCTACAAAAAGCACAACGCTACTTCGAGATGGCACTTAACTATGACCCGCGTCGTGCCAACTCCCTATTAGAATTGTCTGAGATCGAATTGGATCTGGGGAACTACTCCGCCGCCAAGAAAGGTTTGGCGCGTTACCATAGAGTGGTGCCCGAATCGGCTCAGAGTCTGGCGTTGGGAATTAAAATTGAGCAAGGCCTAAATGACCCTGAAGCGGTGAGAAAATTTGGCATTCTTCTCCTGGCTAAGTTTCCCGCTTCCAATGAGGCCAAGCAGTATAGAGCTAGCATGCACTAATGACTGATAATCAAATCGATATGCTCAAGGATGATGCTGAGAAACCAAAGGAAACCGGTGAAACCCTGGGCCAGTGGTTAAAGGCGGCGCGTGAGTCGCGCCAGATGACTTTAACCAGCGTGGCCGAGAGACTCAATCTGCGCCCATCGATTGTTAAAGATCTCGAGGCGGACAACTATGACAACATAGCGTCGGCAACCTATGTCAAAGGTTATGTGAAGAATTACGCCCGAATCCTGGGCCTGGAGATGGCCAGGGTAGATGCCTACTTGGCCGAAAGCTTTCCTGTGGTCGATGCCCCTACCATGCAGAGCTTCTCCCGCAAGACCACGCGTCAGGCCAGAGATGGTCGCCTGATGTTGGTGACTTATTTGATCATCTTCGTCTTATTAGCCTTACTGGTACTTTGGTGGGTGCAAAAGTCGGCCATGGTGGCGGATCTGGATCTCTCCAAGCCATCGGTGGAAGAAGCCGCCGAGCTGTCTGCAGAGCCTAGCCTGATGTCCGCCCAGGATCCACAGGCCGATACGGGTATCGAGATGCCACGCGCATCCTTGAGCCAGACAGCTACGGAACAGAAGGCTACTGAACCGACTGTTACTGAATCGGCAGCAGAGCCTGCAACCGCCGAGCCCCTAACGCGAGCCACTCAAGCATCCCAAGCGGCCCAGTCCCAAATCTCTCAGTCTCAAGCGCCTCAACCCCTCGAGTCATCCAGGACAGATGACACGGCTCAGGCCGTGGATGATGCCGAGTTGGCCCTGAGTCTGAGCGGCGATTGCTGGATCAAGGTGACCGATGCCAACGGCAAGGTACTCGTTAATGGCCTTAAGCTGGCGGGCAAAGAGATGAATGTCTATGGTCAGGCGCCGTTTAAGGTTATATTGGGGGCGCCGCAGTCATTGACCATGCACCTCAATGGTGAACCAATCGATCTGGCTAAGTATCCCAGTGGCCGAGTTGCCAGACTGACGGTCGGTAACGCCGTCAATCTTTGAAGTAAAAGAGTGAATTAAGATGTACAACGAGTCCCCAATCATTCGCCGCCCTTCGACACGCATCTATGTGGGCGATGTGCCTATCGGTGATGGCGCGCCCATCGCCGTGCAATCTATGACCAACACCCGCACCACAGATGTGGAGGCCACGGTGGCTCAGATCCGCGCGCTGGAAAATGTTGGCGCCGATATCGTACGTGTCTCTGTGCCGACCATGGATGCCGCCGAGGCGTTCAAGGTGATTAAGCAGCAGACTAAGATCCCGCTGATCGCCGACATTCATTTCGATTACCGTATCGCGCTCAAGGTGGCGGAATATGGCGTAGATTGTCTGCGTATTAACCCGGGCAACATAGGCAACGAAGAGCGTATCCGTAACGTGGTGGAGTGCGCCCGCGACAAGAATATCCCTATTCGTATCGGTGTTAACGGCGGTTCGTTAGAGAAAGATCTGATGGACAAGTACAAGGAGCCGACCCCGGAGGCCTTGCTCGAGTCGGCCATGCGTCATGTGGATATTCTCGACAGACTCAATTTCGATCAGTTTAAGGTGAGCGTTAAGGCGTCCGACGTCTTCCTGGCGGTGGAGTCTTACCGCCTGCTGGCCAAGCAGATCAAACAGCCGCTACACCTTGGGATCACCGAGGCCGGTGGCGCCCGTGCCGGCGCCGTGAAGTCGGCGGTGGGCCTAGGCATGTTGCTGGCCGAAGGCATAGGCGACACCCTGCGTGTCTCGCTGGCTGCCGATCCCGTCGAGGAGATCAAGGTCGGTTTCGATATCCTCAAATCCCTGCGTATTCGCTCACGTGGCATCAACTTCATCGCCTGCCCATCATGCTCGCGTCAGGAGTTTGATGTGATCGCCACGGTGAACGAGCTGGAGCGTCGCCTGGAAGATGTGGTGACCCCTATGGACGTCTCTATCATAGGTTGTGTGGTCAACGGCCCGGGCGAAGCCCTGGTATCGGATATTGGCCTAACCGGTGGTAACCGTAAGAGCGGCTACTACGACGACGGCGTGCGTCAGAAAGAGCGCTTCGATAACGAGCATATCGTCGATCAGCTCGAGGCGAAGATCCGCGCCAAGGTGGCCAGCGTCGACGCACGTATTCCGACAACCGATATCACGGAATAACCCTTTGCTTGCTGCGCAGAATCCGGGGCAAACGGCCCCGATTGTGGCGCAGCTCACTGGCGCGCCGCGCTGGTTTTGCGTTTATTGATGATGCGCCTATAATGCGAGGCGCTTTTTTATTTTTTACAGCTAAATTTCGGACGAGTTGATACAGTGGCAAAACAGATTCAAGCGATTCGCGGAATGAACGATATTCTGCCGACCCAGAGCCCGCTATGGCAAAAACTAGAAGCAGTGTTGCGTGATACCGTTGCGGCCTATGGTTACAGCGAGATCCGCACCCCCATCGTAGAGAGTACCGACCTGTTCAAACGTTCTATCGGCGAAGTGACAGATATCGTCGAGAAAGAGATGTACACCTTTGCCGATCGCAATGGCGATCTGCTGACGCTACGTCCCGAAGGCACGGCCTCTACCGTACGTGCGGGTAACGAGCACGGCCTGCTATATAACCAGGAGCAGCGTCTGTGGTACATGGGACCTATGTTCCGCCACGAGCGTCCACAGAAGGGGCGTTACCGCCAATTTAACCAGTTTGGTGTCGAGGTCTATGGTATTGCCTCTGCCGATATCGACGCCGAAGTGCTGATGATGTCTCACCGCCTGTGGCAGAAGCTGGGGATCAGTCAGCACGTGAAGCTTGAGCTAAACACCCTGGGGGACGCCGAGGAGCGCGCCGCCTACCGTGAGGCCCTGATTGCCTTCCTAGAGCAGCACAAAGAAAAGCTGGACGAAGACAGCCAGCGCCGCATGTATTCAAATCCGCTACGTGTGCTCGACAGCAAGAACCCTGAAGTTCAGGCGCTCTTGGGCGATGCCCCGGCGCTGATGGACTACCTCGGCGAAGAAAGTCGTGGTCATTTTGCATATTTGTGTGAACTACTTGAAGCCGTTGGCATCCAATACGAAATTAACCCTCGTCTGGTGCGCGGTTTAGATTACTATAACCGCACCGTATTCGAGTGGGTCACCGATAGCCTAGGTGCCCAGGGCACAGTGTTGGCCGGTGGTCGTTACGACGGTCTGGTCGGCCAGCTAGGGAGCAAAGACACCCCGGCAGTCGGTTTTGCCATGGGGCTCGAGCGTATCGTCCTGATGCTGGAAACCTTAAGCCTGACCGACGACGTATCGGGTCCGGTAGATGTGTATGTTACCGCCATGGGCGATGATTGTCGTATCGCGGCCATCAAGGTGGCGCAACAGTTACGTGAAGTGGACGGCCTCAAGGTGATGACTCACTGCGGCGGCGGTAACTTCAAGAAGCAGATGAAACGTGCCGATAAGAGCGGCGCCAAACTCGCTATAGTGATCGGCGAGACCGAACTGGCTAACGGTCAGGTGGCGCTCAAATATCTGCGTGAAGAGAAAGAACAAGAATTAGTTGCACAGGATTCGTTAGCAGCTTACGTTGCAGAACTGATTTAAAGAGGAAGAGAAACGTGGAAATTTATAGCACAGAAGAACAACAAGTCGATGCTATCAAACAGTTCTGGAAAGACTATGGCAACTCGATTGTCATCGGTGCCGTGGTAGGCCTGGGTGGTCTATACAGCTGGAACTACTATTCAGATTACAAGGTGGCTCAGGCAGAAGAAGCCTCTGAAGCCTTCCAAACCATCAGCAACTCGGTCAAAGCCGACTCTAGCATGCTGGCAGCCGCCGAGAGCTTTGCTAAAGACCATGACGGTCAGCAGGGCTATCAGGCACTACTACAACTTATCGTGGCTAAGGCCGCGGTAGAAGCCGGTGAGCTGGACAAGGCCGAACAGGCCCTGAAGCAGATCCTCATCAGCAAGCCAGAAGAAGGCTTGGTGGCGGTTGCTACCCTGCGTCTTGCCCGCGTGCAGGCCGAGCAAGGCCAGCTGGCAACGGCGTTGACGACCCTGGAGCAGCTGAACACGCCATCGTTTGCCGTACAGCGTGATGAATTAAAAGGTGATTTCCTGGTGCGTCAAGGCGAAGCCGATAAGGCTAAGAGCGCCTATCAGTCGGCTCTGGACAACGGCGGAGCGACTTCAAGCCCAGCCTTGCAGATGAAGCTAGATAACCTGAACAAGGCATAAGGAAGCTGCCCATGAAGTCTTGGTGCAAAACATTACTGGCTTGCAGCTTGAGCCTGGGGTTGTTGTCGGCCTGTTCTTCCAACGATGTTGAAGAAGAGCCGGTAAGTCCGCTGCCGCAGATCGAAGCGAGTGTCTTTCCCGAGGTGAGCTGGAGTGCTTCCGTCGGCAGTGGTGTCGGTGATTATTACTCTAAGATCCGTCCTGCCGTGCGTTACGGCAAGTTGTTCGTCATGGATCGTTACGGCGAAGTGACCGCCTACGACGAAGCCAGCGGCGAGCAGGTCTGGTCATTGGATATCAGCTCCTGGTTTAAGGAAGGCGCCTTGTCTAAGAACAAGGGCGCACGCCTCTCTTCTGGTATTACCGCTGCCCGTAACAAGGTGTTCTTCGGTGGTGAGAGTGGCCTGCTGGGCGCCGTCGATGCCGAAACCGGCGAGATGGTCTGGCATGTGACCGCCGGTGGTGAGCTGCTGTCGGCGCCTACCGTAGGCGAAGATGTGGTCGTGGTACACACAAGTACCGGTGGCCTGGAAGCCTATAACGTCGATGATGGCGAGAAGCTCTGGGTTTATGAGAGCAAGCTGCCCACCCTGACCCTGAGGGGCACAGGCTCGGCCGCCTATGAGGCCGGTGGCTTCTTCGTCGGCACAGCCGATGGCAAGGTAGCTGTCGTGGTGAAAAGCAATGGTCAGGCCGCCTGGGAGCAGCCTATCTATACACCTAAGGGCGGTAACGAGTTTACCCGTATGGCCGACGTGGATATGAAGCCGCTTATCGTGGGCGAGAACATCTATGCGGTGAGCTATAACGGTAACCTAGTGTCGATGGAGCTGCGCAGCGGACGTGTCGTCTGGAGCCGTAAATATTCCAGCTTCAACGAGTTGGCTTCTGCCGGTCTGAACCTCTACCTGGTGGATGACCATGGTCGCATCTATGCCGTCGATAAGCGCAACGGCCTGGAAAGCTGGAGCAACAGCGAACTGACCAACCGCGAGCTAACCTCACCTGTCGTCTTCAAAGACTACTTGGTGGTGGGTGACTTCGAAGGCTATCTGCATTTCATCGATCGCACCTCTGGCAAGCTGGTTGGCCGCGTCGACGTGGATAGTTCAGGTTTATTTAGCCAGCCACTGGTAATAGATGATAAGATCTACGTCCAGAGTCGTGGCGGCAAGGTAGCAAGAATTACGCTTCCCTAAGGCGAGCTTTAACAGTTTTTAAAGCCCCTGGACCTTGTGCTGGGGGCTTTTTATTTAAGATATTCAGATAGATTTGTAGATTAGAGGCAAAAAAATGATTCCAGTTGTGGCCCTGGTAGGCCGACCAAACGTAGGTAAGTCGACCCTGTTCAATCGTCTTACGCGCACCAGAGACGCCTTGGTAGCTGACTACCCAGGTCTGACTCGGGATCGTAAGTATGGTCGTGCACATCTGTCTGGTTACGAATTTATCGTGGTGGATACCGGCGGTATCGATGGTACCGAAGAGGGGATCGAGACCCGCATGGCCGAGCAGTCGCTGGCGGCGATCGAAGAAGCCGATGTGGTACTGTTTCTCACCGACGCCCGCGCGGGTCTGACGGCCGCCGACGAGGCGATTGCCGAGCATCTGCGTCGCCGCGAGAAGACCACCTTCGTGGTGGCCAACAAGGTTGATGGTATCGACGCCGACTCTGCCTGTGGCGAGTTTTGGGCCTTGGGCCTGGGTGAGGTATACCAGATGGCCGCCGCCCAGGGGCGCGGTGTGACCAACATGATCGAATACGCGCTGACCCCCTACGCCGAGGCCATGGGCCTGAACCGTGAAGGTGAAGGCGAAGAGGAAGCCGACGAGCGTCAGTACACAGAGGAAGAGGCCGAGGCCGAGCAGCAGCGCCTGCAGGATCTGCCGATCAAGCTGGCGATTATCGGCAAGCCCAACGTGGGTAAGTCGACCCTGACTAACCGCATCCTGGGTGAAGAGCGCGTCGTGGTTTATGACGAGCCGGGTACGACTCGCGACAGCATCTATATTCCGCTGGAGCGCGATGGTCAGGAGTATGTGATCATCGACACCGCGGGTGTGCGTCGTCGCAGCAAGGTGCACGAAACCGTCGAGAAATTCTCGGTGATCAAGACCCTCAAGGCGGTCGAAGATGCCAACGTGGTGCTGCTGGTGGTCGATGCCCGCGAGGGGATCGCCGAGCAAGATCTTGGCCTGCTGGGCTTTGCCCTGAACGCAGGTCGCGCCTTGGTGATCGCGGTCAACAAGTGGGACGGTATCGATCAGGACGTGAAGGAGCGCGTGAAGAGCGAGCTTGACCGTCGTCTTGGCTTTATCGACTTCGCCCGCATTCACTTTATCTCGGCGCTACACGGCACGGGTGTTGGACACCTGTTCGAGTCGGTAGAGGAAGCCTACGAGAGCGCCACGCGCCGTGTGAGCACCTCTATGCTGACCCGTATCATGCAGATGGCCCAGGACGATCACCAGCCGCCTCTGGTTAACGGTCGCCGCGTTAAGCTTAAATACGCTCACGCCGGTGGATATAACCCGCCTATCGTGGTTATCCATGGTAACCAGGTGAAGAAGCTGCCCGATTCCTATAAGCGCTTCATGATGAACTACTACCGTCGATCTCTCAAGGTGATGGGTACGCCGATTCAGGTACGCTTCCAGGAAGGCGGCAACCCATTCGAAGGGCTCAACACCAAGAAGCTCACCGTGAGCCAGGAGCGCCGTCGTAAGCGCATGATGAGCCATATCAAGGACAAGAAGAAGTAATACCAATCGTAATAAACAATTGATCATTCTAGCTTGTTAAAACGCTCGATAACTGTATTAGTATTTTTAATTGTAGAATAACTACTTATCTAAAAATCCTGCTTTGTTCTCAAGCGTTTTTCCTGCGCTATTTCTGATCACATATTTACTGTGATTAGTATAATTTTCTCAGCCTCACTAAAAAGGTCAGCCTAGTGCTGGCCTTTTTGTTGTCTCGGTGTTTTATCCTGCTTACTCTCCAATATTTGGACTTATAAACTGCTTATTGCAAGCAAGCCGAGCCTTTATAGGGATGCCGACTATACTCAAGAGTGCAGTAATTAAGGTAGTTTAACTCACCTGAGGATAGTGTTATGAAACACCAACAAGCCCTGCTGCTTGCCGCCACGCTGGCTCTCTTGGCTGGTGCCGCCCAGGCTGCAGATAAACGGGCCTTACTCGAAGACGCACTCAATGCCGCGCCGCCGACCCTGAGGGATAAGGTTACAGTGATGGACTGGGACAATAATGTCCTGCAAAAGGGTAGTGTCGACTATACCTGTTTCCCGACCCCGCCTAGTCTGCAAGGTACGGCGCCTATGTGTATGGATGGGCCCTGGATGGAGTGGGCCGACGCCTGGATGAATAAGAAGCCGTTTCAGGCCAAAGCAGTGGGGATTTCCTATATGCTGGCCGGTGATGGTGGCGCGAGCAATACCGAACCCTACGCCGAGGGCGAAACCGCCGATAATCAGTGGATTGTCGAGGGGCCGCACCTGATGATTATCATGCCGGATCCTGCCTTGCTCGACAGTCTGCCAATCGACCCTTACGCCGGTGGCCCCTACGTGATGTGGAAGGGCACACCTTACGCGCACATCATGGTGCCGGTCGGCCTGAGAAAATAGGCCTTGGATTTTTTGCTAAATACTCATTTTAACGCCCGCAAGGGCGTTTTTTATGTGAGTTTATTAACCTGAACTCGGGATAAGAAAGGCTACAATTCATTGATTTGTAGCGTAGAAATATTATCTCATTACTCAGTGCGGCTATTTTAGATGCAAAACGAGGCAAAATCATCAGACAATAGCAGGTCTATTGCGTTGATTTTAACGACGTTAGGCGCTGAAAGAGCCGTGCTGAGAGACTTAAATTATCCGGAGTTGAGGTAAAACTACCGTCGATTGCACCTCGCCATCGACCAGCTTAGTGGTGAGGCGATCGCCTGTGCTGACATCTTGAGTGCTGTGCAGCACCTTGCCCTGTGCGTCTAGGGTGATGCTATAGCCACGGCTCAGGGTCGCCAGTGGGCTGACGGTTTCCAGTTGGTGAGCGGCATATTGCAGCGACTTTTCCGCCGTCTTGAGCTTGGCCTGCATGGCACCGTGCAGCCTTTGACTCTGGTGGCTCAGGCGGCTCGATGCCAGGGCGAGCTGATGACTGGGGGAAACCTGATTTAATCTGGCGTGCAGGGATTGCTGGTGACGCTCTAACTTGTGCAGCTTGGCGGTTAATGCGGCATTTAGCCTGAGCTGCAGCTCGTCGAATCTCTGCTCATACTGCTCTAGGCGGCGCTTAGGGTCTTGTCGCTCTAGTCTATGGTGCAGCTGGCTGAAACGCTGGGCCTGTTTTAGCCCATAGTGCTGCCAACCCTGCTTGAGGCGTGTCATGGCCATCTTGAGTTTATCGGCCTTGCTGAGCGCATCCTGAGACAGTAGTTCAGCCGCGGCAGAAGGGGTAGGGGCGCGTAGATCGGCGACAAAGTCGCTGATGGTGGTGTCCACCTCATGGCCCACCGCCGAGACCACGGGCAGGGCGCTGTTATAGATGGTGTGGGCCAGGGCCTCGCTGTTGAAACACCAGAGATCTTCTAGGGAACCGCCGCCACGAGTGAGCAGCAGCACATCCACTTCCATCCGGTCGTTGGCCTGCATGATGGCATGGATTAGCGACTTGTCGGCGTGTTCGCCCTGTACCTGGCTGGGGTAGATGATCACCTCGATAGAAGGGTCGCGTCTTTGCAAGACATGGAGCACGTCTCTGATGGCGGCGCCGGTAGCAGAGGTGATCACCCCGATGCGTTGGATGTTTTCTGGTAGCGGGCGTTTGGTGTCGGCGGCAAACAGGCCCTCGGCGGCCAGCTTCATCTTGAGGGCTTCATACTGCTGCGCCAGTAAACCATCGCCGGCGGGGAGCATGGATTCTATGATCAGCTGATAGTCGCCTCTGGGTTCATAGACGCTGATGGCGCCCTTGACCAATACCTGCTGGCCATTGGCCGGGCGGAAGGTGACCGCACGATTGCGCCCCTTAAACATGGCGGCGCGGATCTGGGCGTAGTTGTCTTTTAGGGTGAGATACCAGTGGCCTGAGCTGGGGGCCGAAAAATTGGATATTTCTGCTTCGAGCCAGACTTTACCCAGTTCACCTTCGAGTAATTGCCGCACTTCTCCATTGAGGCGCGATACGGTGTAAACATTATTTTTCGGCATTTTCATAGATATTTTGCTACTGAAGCGACTTTTTTACTATTTTCCATTTACCACACCCAATATGCAAGGTATAATCCCGCCGCAATATTTTACCTCTTATATCACCTACATGGGGAGATGTTGCCATGCTACGTTTAAAAAAAGAAGCACTAACCTTTGATGATGTGTTGCTTGTTCCTGCACACTCGACCGTACTCCCTAACACTGCCGTTCTTAAGACTCGTTTAACCCAAAAGATCGAACTCAATATGCCTATCGTGTCTGCAGCCATGGATACCGTGACTGAAGCGCGTCTTGCCATCGCCATGGCACAGGAAGGTGGTATTGGTTTCATCCATAAAAATATGAGCATAGAGCAGCAGGCCGAGCAAGTTCGCCAGGTAAAGATCTATGAAGCGGGTATCGTTCAGCAACCTGTAACGGTCATGCCTAATACGACACTTGAGCAGCTTAAAGCGCTTACGGAGAAGAACGGCTTTGCCGGTTACCCAGTGATTGACGAAGCCAATGAGTTGGTGGGTATCATCACGGGTCGTGACGTACGTTTCATCACCGACTGGTCTCGTACCGTCGACAAGGTGATGACACCGAAAGAGCGTCTGGTGACAGTGCCTGAAGGCACGCCGCTGGATGAAGTGCAGAAGTTGATGCACGCTCACCGCGTCGAGAAAGTTCTGGTTGTCGATGGTGACTTCCGTCTCAAGGGCCTTATCACAGTTAAAGATTTCCAAAAAGCCGAGCGTAAGCCTAACGCCTGTAAGGATGAGTTAGGTCGCTTACGTGTGGGTGCGGCTGTAGGTGCCGGTGCCGGTAATGAAGAGCGTGTCGATGCGCTGGTAAAAGCCGGTATCGACGTGCTGCTTATCGATTCATCTCACGGTCATTCTGAAGGCGTATTGCAGCGTATTCGTGACACCCGCGCCAAGTACCCAGATCTTCAGATCGTGGGCGGTAACGTGGCCACGGCAGAAGGTGCCCTGGCACTGGTCGAAGCCGGTGTGAACGCGGTTAAGGTGGGTATCGGTCCTGGCTCTATCTGTACTACTCGTATCGTTACCGGTGTGGGCGTACCGCAGATCACTGCCGTTTCTGATGCGGCCGCTGCGGTTAAGCACTTAGATATCCCTGTTATCGCCGATGGTGGCATCCGCTTCTCTGGTGACCTGGCTAAGGCGCTGGCAGCCGGTGCGTCATGTATCATGGCGGGCTCTATGTTTGCTGGTACCGACGAGGCACCAGGTGAAACCGAGCTATACAACGGCCGTGCCTACAAGTCATACCGCGGCATGGGCTCATTGGGCGCCATGACACAAGGTTCTTCTGACCGTTACTTCCAAAGCGATAACGCTGCCGACAAGCTGGTACCCGAGGGTATCGAAGGTCGCGTACCTTACAAGGGTAAGCTTAAGGAGATCATCCACCAGTACATGGGCGGCCTACGTTCATGCATGGGCCTCACAGGTTGTCCTACCATTAAAGATCTTAATGAGAAAGCGGAATTTGTGAAGGTAACCTCGGCGGGTATGGGTGAGTCCCACGTTCACGACGTGACCATCAGCAAAGAAGCCCCTAACTATCGCAGCGGTTCTTAATTATTGAAATCAGGCAGTGTCATTGAAAAATACACTGCCTTTTCTTAAGCCAGGTCTTACTAAATGACATTGGCGAAAAATCTGAAAGATAAAAGGTAAAGCATGAGCAACATTCATGATCATAAGATCCTTATCCTCGATTTTGGATCTCAGTACACGCAATTAATTGCCCGCCGAATCCGTGAGATCGGTGTTTACTGTGAGCTTTGGGCCTGGGATGTGTCTGAAGAGCAGATCAAAGCCTTTGCGCCTAACGGTATTATTTTGGCCGGTGGCCCAGAGAGCGTCACCGCCGACAACTCGCCTCGTGCCCCTGAATATGTGTTTAACGCTGGCGTGCCTGTACTCGGCATCTGCTATGGCATGCAGACCATGTCAGAACAGCTGGGCGGCAAGGTAATTCAAGGCATTGGCGAAGGTGAGTTCGGCTATGCCCAGGTTGAAGTTCAGGCGGCTTCAGAGCTGTTCAAGAGCATCGAAGATGCGGTCAGCGACAGCGGCAAGGCGTTGCTGGACGTATGGATGAGCCATGGTGACAAGGTCTCTGAGATCCCTGAAGGTTTCGTGACAGTTGCTAAGACAGATACCTGTCCTTATGCGGCCATGGCTAACGAAGAGAAGCGCTTCTACGGCGTACAGTTCCACCCAGAGGTGACCCACACCCGTCAGGGCAAGCGTATGCTGGAGCATTTCGCCCTGGACATCTGTCAGTGTGAGGCTAACTGGAAGCCGGCTTCTATCATCGAAGACGCGGTTGCTCGCATCAAGGAGCAGGTGGGTGATGACGAGGTTATCCTGGGTCTGTCAGGTGGTGTCGACTCTTCGGTGGTGGCCATGCTGCTACACCGTGCCATCGGCAGCAAGCTGACCTGTGTGTTTGTCGACAACGGTCTGCTGCGTCTGAACGAGGCCGACCAGGTCCTCGAGATGTTTGGCGACCACTTCGGTCTCAACATAGTTCACGTCGATGCCGAGTCACGTTTCCTCGATGCCTTAGCAGGCGAGGCCGACCCAGAAGCCAAGCGTAAGATCATCGGTAAGGTGTTTGTCGATATCTTCGATGAAGAGTCGCGCAAGTGTGTTAACGCCAAGTGGCTGGCACAGGGTACCATTTACCCGGATGTTATCGAATCGGCGGGCAGTGCAACAGGCAAGGCGCACGTGATTAAGTCACACCATAACGTCGGCGGTCTGCCGGATGATATGGAGCTGGGTCTGGTCGAGCCGCTGCGTGAGCTGTTTAAGGATGAGGTGCGTAAGATAGGTCTAGAACTCGGCCTGCCTTACAACATGCTCTACCGTCACCCATTCCCTGGCCCAGGCCTGGGGGTACGTGTACTGGGTGAAGTGAAGAAAGAGTACTGTGATCTACTGCGCCGCGCCGATGCTATCTTCATTGAAGAGCTGCACAAGGCCGACCTGTACAACAAGGTGAGCCAGGCCTTTACCGTCTTCCTGCCGGTTCGCAGTGTAGGCGTGATGGGTGATGGTCGTAAGTATGACTGGGTGGTATCGCTGCGTGCGGTAGAAACCATCGACTTCATGACGGCCCATTGGGCACATCTGCCATACGATTTCCTCGGCAGAGTCTCAAATCGTATCATCAATGAGATCGACGGCATCTCTCGCGTGGTTTACGATATCTCAGGTAAGCCACCTGCAACCATCGAGTGGGAGTGACCGGTACTGGCTGGCAACGGCAGGTTCTATGCCGCCTGGTAGACGGAATTATAGGGTGCCCTGCTCAACGTGCTAACCTGAGCCTGTAATAACTTCGTAAGGATGCAAACATGTTGCCGTTGCCGTTGCCGGTTGGCTGGGAAGCCAGCCCGAGTGTCGGCGCACCGCTGCATGTGCGCTATCGCCCGGAGCGCACCCTCCTTTATCAACTTTCGGCTCGTGGCTCTATTGCGATTGTTGAACAGCAGCTGAGCCAGATTTAGTGGCTGGCCGGTGAGTATTACAGCATGGCCAACAGTATGCTGACGCCATTTCTCGCTCATCTGGAGGGTATCCCAGTGCTGGATGAACAGGGGCCGATTATTGCGGCGGGATCAGTCTGTGCGGATTATTTACAGCGGGTCAGGGCCAGAAGCTCCACCTGGGTTCTGGCGAAGACTTGATATATTTAATACTTATATGCATCTGGCATGAGTTTTAGTTACTAGCAATTCAACATGGAGGTTAGACAGTGACATTTAGGGATTTGTTCAAGCTAAATACGGAAACAGCGGCACCGGTTATTCAAATCATCAGTCACGAAACCTTGCGTATTCGCGCTTGCTGCATTCAGGTAGCTACAGACCTGAACAGAGACCTCTACGTATGGAACATGCCGCAGGGCTTGAGAAAATACGATTTCGAAGACGATTCCTGGGAATCGGAGGATGAGGGTGAACAGCCTCAGGAAGCTCTGGAGTGGCTGGTTGAATCTTCGCAAGACCAATCTGAATTCATCTTGCTTCTGGAAGACTTCCATCATTTCCTGAATGAGCACACCCTGATCAGCCGCTTGCGTGCATTTGCGATCGCCGTTGCCAGCCGTGAAATCAATAACGTCACTGTTGTGTTATCCCAGCCTACTCCTTTGCTGCCTCCAGAATTGGAGAAAGAGGTACAGGTGATGGAAATGCCATTGCCGGATGCCGATGATCTGAAAACTCTTATGCTTCAGGCCAAGCAGCGCTATGAATTGGATGACAGAGATTATCAGGAGTCATCCGCTCTGATCGAGTCTGCGCTGGGTTTGTCCACCAGTGAGGCACAATTGGCTTTCTCAAAGGCTGCTTGCCAGTTCAGACGTCTCACCGAATCTGAAATCCCTTTTATCGTTAAAGAAAAGGAGCAGGTGATTCGCAAGAGCGGACATCTGGAATACTTTCATCCGAAAGCCACGCTCGACGATATTGGCGGCCTGGACAACCTCAAGTCCTGGCTGAACCGCCGTCGTCAGTCGTTTAGCGAACATGCTCGTGAATTTGGCTTGGAAACTCCGCGAGGGGTGTTGCTGCTGGGTTTGCCGGGCACAGGTAAAAGCCTGGCCGCCAAAGCAGTGGCCAATGCCTGGCAGCTGCCGTTGTTGCGTCTGGACATGGGTAAAATCTACGGCGGTATTGTGGGGCAGTCGGAGGCTAACATCCGTTCGGCACTACAAACTGCCGAAGCACTGGCGCCCAGTATTCTCTGGGTTGATGAAATTGAAAAAGGCCTGTCAGGCCTGCAGAGCTCCGGTGCAAGCGATGGCGGCACTACGTCTCGGGTGCTGGGTACCTTCCTGACCTGGATGCAGGAAAAGGAAAAACCGGTGTTTGTGGTCGCGACTGCCAACCATATCGCCCAATTACCACCAGAGTTGCTACGCAAAGGTCGTGTCGATGAAATATTCTTTGTCGATCTGCCGGTGCGGCAGGATCGCAAAGACATTATCTCTATTCATCTGAAACGCCGAAATCGGCTGAATGATTTTTCGCATGCGGAACTGGATGAACTCGCGATTGCCAGCAAGGGCTTTACTGGTGCTGAACTGGAAGAAGCCGTTAAGGAAGCCATGTTTCTGGCTTTTGACGAAGGCCACCAGTTAAACAAGGACGATATCCTCAAGGCCATTCAGGCCACCTCTCCACTGTCTTTAACTATGGCGGAAATGATTCAGGATACCCGTGCCTGGGCCAAGGGGCGCGCTGTGGCTGCCAGTTCTGCCGAGCCAGAAGCTCTGGATCTTTCCAGCAGTAAAAAGCCCCGTCTCAAACAGGAAGGCGAAAACCCTTTCGTGAAAAAATAATCTGGATAGCTTGTTATGGAAAACCCGTTTTTTACTGCCCTTGAACAGCAAGGCTTCAAGGCTGCCAAACTGGCCAGCCAGACCAACAGTGTCCTGATGCCGTTTATGCATTACCTGAATAACAGCATCAAGGCACTGGAGAACAAGGAAGTCAGCTGCGAATGGAAGCCTGTCGCCAACAAGCGCTATCAGCTCAAGCCTGACAAACTGATCTGGCAACTGTTGCCAGTGAGCGAAATTGAAGTTGTGGCTGGTAAGCAAGGCTGGTTTGAAATTCTCACCGTTGATGGAGAGCTACCCGATGCTGATTTTGACCCGGATGAGGACGACCCTATTCGACAAGGCAAAGGTAAAGGACGACGAGAGACAGATATCCCCAACGATGGTTATAGCGCCTCGGATCATCAGCTGTATTTGCCTGACCTTGAATTAGACGATGATCCTATCTCATGGAGCGGTTATCAGCTGGAACTGCGTCCACTGGCTGTTCAAATTGACAAGCTGGACTCTGTTTATATTGATGGCCAACTATGTAAAGTGATGCAGCAAAATGGTGCTGGGCTGACTGTGCAAGGCCATGTGAAAGCCGGTAGCAAACTGTCCATTGGCGGGCAAGACACACCTTTCACTTTGATCACTGGATTGGACGAATCCAGGCTTAAGCAATGGCAAGCCAAATCCGAAGGTAATAGTTGGTTGCTGTTTTCAGAGTTACAGCCTCAGGTCGACGGTCATAAGCTGGACGACATTACCAGTAAGCAACTGGCAAGGCTGAGTTGTGGTCACTTTCAATGTCAGGAGCACTCTCTGCAAAGTGAACACTGGGATTTGAAGGTTGAAAGCCTTGCCACAAAGGGGGATCAGAAGGACAAAAGCCAAGTTCTGGTACTCGAGAGTCGAGGAACGGAACAACTGAAGGATTCTGATGTTCTGAAATGCTCCGCTTTTCCTCAGCTATCCTGGACAGTGGAGTCTGCCAAAGTCGAAGAAAAATGGATTCAGCTGATCGAGAAAGAAGGCGGCGAAGATACCGGTAGATCCGATTTGGATTACTTCTTTGGTGATAACCAAAACATCAAGATTCTAGACTCGACTGAACGAAAATTTGATAACGGTTTTCGTGTGCTTAAAGCACGTCAAGGAGAGCGCCAGATCCTGCTGGCCAGAAATATCAAAGGCAAGAAAAACTGGAACAGCGAATATCCATCCCAACAGGGAAAAACGACTGAGATTCGTGTCAGCGTAGACACCAGCCAGCTCAAACGCCAGAAGGATGCCATCAATCAGTTGATGAATCGCCCTTCAGTAGGCCATTGGCCGCTGGTTCATATGCTGCAGAAACGTGGGCAAGTCCGTTGGCCAGACGTTCAGCCGCAGCAAATTCCCGAGTCCAGTTGGACAGTACTGACGGATCCAAACTTTGATGGTTGTGATCGTCAGCGCGAATTTGTCGCCAAGGCCCTGGCGAATGAGGACTTCACCATTCTGGATGGCCCGCCAGGGACAGGTAAAACTACCACCATTCTTGAACTGATCATGCAGCTCGTGTTGCAGGGAAAGCGTGTTCTGTTGTCAGCTTCGACCCATGCCGCGATCAACAATGTGCTGGAGCGGATCAAGGAAAACCCAGCGCTGTCGGCACAGATCTTTCCGTTGCGCATCGGTGATGAAAACAATGCCATCGGTGTTGAAGAATTCCAGTTCGATAATATGCTCAGCGGTCTTCAGAAAATCCACGGGTGTGATCAGCTCAGCAAGCAGCTGATGGTAGATTCTTCCAATCTGGTTTGCGGTACTACCATCGGTATTCTGAGACTGTTCAATGATCGCGAGGTGTCGCTGGATACTGGCGAGCCACCGTTTGATGTGATGATCATCGACGAGTGCAGTAAAACCACTTTTCAGGAATTCCTGGTGCCTGCCCGCTTCGCCAAACGCTGGGTATTGGTAGGCGACGTGCGTCAGCTATCGCCGTTCACTGATCGTGAGCAGATCGTCGCCAACCTCGATAATCTGATGCTGGTTCCACCAAAAGGTAAAATACCCGGTCAGAACCTTCCTGCTGCAGTCCAGCAAGCCTGCTTCCTGCTGGAGGAGCTGCGAGGTGACCATTGGAATCTCTATTCCCATCCAGTGTCGGTGCCTGTTACCCGTGACGTTGCAAGTGCATTGGTTGCAGAAATTCGAACACGTACTTCGCTGTCAAAACTTGCCAAGGGCCTGGATAACCTGTTGGTCGTAATGGCAAACGCGGGACGTGATGCAAATAGCCACATGGTTGGCTTGAAACAGATTCAGCTGAATCCTGAACAGCTATATAGCCACAATTTACTTTTTATCGAAGAAAGCTGTCTGGGGGAACTGACTGGCTGGATTCCTGACGATATGCTGGTACTGCATCCCGATTGGTGCCGCACGTCCCAAGCGGCGCAGCATAAGGTTTCGGGAACTGGCTGTAAGTCGTTCAAAGTTAAAACCTCTGAATACAAGGATACCGTTCAGGTTCATAAAGAGTTGCTCGACCGTATCGACAGCACTAAATGGTCGGAAGAAGTGTGCTGGCGTCTGGAGCGCGAGTACTGGCTGCGGTTATCCACCAACCAGAAGCAGAAAACCGGTTATCTGGAAGATACTCTGGAACGGCTTTTCCCCAAGTCAGTATCAGCTGATGGCCGAATTCATGTACTCAAAAATATTGCTTTCCCGTCGATTCTGGAGGCACTATCGGGGGATGGACTGGTTAAACGCAAGAGCGACGATCCAACGACCTTGAATCAGGGTTTTGATGCTTCTGAAAAATCCCAACGCTATACGACGCTGACCTATCAACATCGGATGCATCCGGATATATCGGCATTCCCTCGACAGCAATTTTACCAACAAGGTGTTTTAAAGGATGGCGGTAAAACAGCTTCTGACCGGGCATGGCAATACACAAGGTATAAGTCTCGTAATATCTGGCTGGATACTCGGGGAGAAACCAGGGGCAATAGCAATAAACAAGAAACGCAGGCTCTGATAACAGAGCTGAAGGCGTTTTGTGCTTGGGCTGAAGGAAAAAGCAAAAACAAAAAAGACGAAGCCTTCGACGTTGCGATTTTGACCTTCTACAAAGGTCAGGAAAAAGCCCTGCGGGAAGCCCTTCAAAAGCTGCCGGGTAATGCCAATCGTTATGCACGGTTTAATTTCAAAGGCATATCGATCAAGTTGGCGACGGTGGATTACTTCCAGGGTCAGGAAGCGGATGTGGTGTTCTTGTCGATGGTGAATACCCAGCGTGATGGATTTATGGACTCACCTAACCGCCTTAACGTCTCCATTACCCGTGCCTGCTATCAGTTAGTGATTGTTGGGCATCATGAATATTTCTCTCAGCGTTCCCGTACGCTGGAGCTAAAGAAACTCGCAGAATCCTGCTGTGCTTCGACTGCAAGTAGCCCAAAACAGTCGCACCATCATGCAGGTAAGAAAGGGAAGTCTCATTAATGAGTGGCAATAAAAACAACAGAATGAAGTCGTTAGCGGAACATAAAGGGAATACTCCAGGAGAGGCTGCTAATCAATCCAGTCCTGGCAAACATGCTGATAGTAAAGCAGGCTCGCTAGCCTTAACGCTCAGCAGAACCGTTCAGCTGAAACGCTTTCCCATCATCGCCAGATGTACGTTTTTGCGGAAGCGCCCCGATCTGGTGTCCTTGTTAAAGGGCGTTCAGAACAATCCTGCTGATATGCCTTCTCGACTGAAGGTGTATCTAAAACGGGAAGCGCTGTGGGATGAATCAGGCATCTCGGATAAAGGCCAGCAAGTTATAGATAGCGGCTTGTTCGAAGCTAAAGAGCGAGGTCTTTATCATATCTGGTACACAGATGATGATCCGTTGCTGAGAACTCGTCCGGTCTTGATGCAGCGAGATACGGCGTTCTTTGATCCCAATATGAAAGGCTGGAAAAAAGGAGCGGACGCAGCTCGGTCAGAATTCCAAGTAAAGCAGCCTCTACAGCTGAACGTTCTGGAAGAGTCCTTTGTCGATCGTAACAAGACTGAGCCAATGCATTACAGCCTGCAGCTGGCATCGCTCGAACCCGAAGTGATTTGCTCGCCCGAAAAATCAGCACAGATTGAGCTTGAATGGACGCTCGACTTTTCGCTGTCGCTAGTCAGCCTAAAAGGCCAGTTGGATATGTTGCAATTCAAACAGAACAAAACCGGCTCACGCCCAGAAGATCTGGCTCTCTCCATTGACGATTTTGGTGATCGCCTGAACGATGTCATGGCGGCTATTGCCGGAGAATTCGACGGCGATTGGTTGATTGAAGACCGTCGCTTGGAGGCATCTCTGGAGTCGATTCAGCGTTATCCATCCGCTGTCCAGAAATTACAGATCGGTAGCTTGAATTGTTCGGGTCTTTCAACTGTTATAGGTTGGTTTAAGTCAGTTCAGGCTAAGCATATTCCCATTCAACCAGCTGACCAAGCTGATGCTGAAGATTGGCATCGTTTCTGGTTGGAAGACTTCTACAGCAGAAAGTACCACTCATCGATAGAGGCTCGTAAAAATCAGGCACAATGGCTGGATCATATTGCATTGAATGACTTTGAGTTACCACTTAAAGAACAACAGTCCTTGCTGTCAGAAATTTCACGCGAAAGTCAGCCGCAGGCTTATTGGCATGTTGCCGCAATGGCGGATCTCACTTCGTCCAGAAGCCGCAAGTTACGGATGCCAATCAGCTTGGTAAATAATGATCTACTGGATCTTGGTGAGTTATTGCAACAGCTGACAGGTGGTGAATATATCGAACACTTCATCTATTCAGATCGTTATGTACATACCCCACGTCAGAGCCGCAACCTGAATTCAGTGGCTGCTTATTTTACTGATGCTGATGGCTTGCTGTTGACGCTGGATAGGCAGCACGGAAAAGAAGCAGAACTGCCAGACAGCTGGTCGCGCGAAATTCTGCAAAAGCAAAATGATAACCACGGTCGCTACTGGATTCTGGTCGGTACGGAGCATACCTGGTGCTGGGAATGCAGCAGCGGGCTTGATTTTATTCGTGAGAGTGGTGGCCGATTTATTGTTGATGGCTCACCGACCTTCACTCCGAAAGAAGAGGCTGAGCTGCCTCGATACTTGCAAGACCAGATCAATAACACAGTAGCGGAGGCTCTCTGATGACACGGATCGTACCTCGTCAGGAACAATTTCGAATCGATTACCAGCACGAGCATTTACCGGCTTTGTTCAGCAAACAGGCATCTGATGCAGACTTCAGTAGCGTTTTGCCGATGCGGAATAGTGAGTTTCTCAGCCGGATTATCTCCATGGCTCGTCTGACCCTGCTGATTGCCTGTGAGCAACTGAAAGACGAATTTCTGATTCAGGCCATCAAAGAGCAGGCAGAAAAAGGCATTCGTATTTATCTGCTGTTGGGTGAGAAAAACGCCAATAAGGTGGCGATTGATACCCTGTCTGGTCGTTGTCTGATTCGCACGGGTGTGAGCCAGCAAGGTACTTTGGTGCTGGTAGATCACTCCACCACTCAGGCTCAAGGGCTACTGTTGATGTCTGGTCAGCCTTTGGTATCTGCTGATCAACCTGCCTGGGGAATCCAGCTGGAGCGTCAGCAGATCGATGACAGTTTCCGCAGCTTCTGCAAACTGTTCTGGGAAAATAGCAATGAGGAATACCTGCAACAGAACCAGCAGCAATCCAGCGTTCAGCATCCGGATGGCGCGGTTGTTACCAACCACTCGCATCAGCTATGCGGCACCTTACACGATTACCTGAGCGATACGCTGGCGCATCTGCAAGCAGCTACTCATTCCGGCTTTAGTGCTTCCGGCAAGAGCTGGCGTTTGCTGCTGGGGACTCATTCCAATGAAATAGCAAGACAGGCTCGTGCTGGTGTAGCGCTTACCGATAACCAAATTCCATCTCTTTTGTTGTCTAGTGATGGCAACTGGTTACTACCATGTAGAACCGACTTTGCTGTTGCCAACTGGTGCTTAAAGCTATCTGCACAGCAAAGCCAAAAACTTGAACAAGCCTACGATCTGGCTTTTGAAGAGGCAGCCTGGCAGTATCAATCCGAAACGGCGATGGGCGAATGTTCAGATCAGCAGCTACTTCGTTTCGCCGACCAACCTGATCAGGAATGTGCGGTTGCAAAGGTTCGTGAAATTGAACTTGAGGATATCAACACTCAGGACATTGACAGCTTCCGGAATGATAGAGCCGAACAGCTGGCATCTAGGGTGACTGCTTGGCAACGCAGCCAACTGGCCCACTTTATTGATTATGACGTGGTGGTGCACCCGCCCTATTGCCCTGAGGCTGCAAAGCCGGATGCCTTGTATCAGGACTGGGAAAAAGCAGAAAAAGATTGGCAGCAACGTCTTGAAGTGCTCACTAATGCCCAGTCCAAAATCGACCAACAGCAAGCAAGTATCGCTGACAAGTTAAGAGGCTTTATCAAAGGGTTCTTGCTCGGGCAGGGACAGTCGGTGAAATCCCTGAATCAGGAAATCGATACACTCAAAAATTGGTCTGTTACCAAGGCTACACCGGCAGAGCGAGAGCTGCATCGTCAGCAATTAGAGTCCTTGCAGGATATAGTTCGCAAGCGTGGTTCCGACACTGAACAGGAGTTAGATAAAGCCGAGCAAAACCAGCGCTGGGAACAACGGCACTTGAGTCTTCAGAAAAAAGCAGACGAGAATGCAGCCTTTACTAAAGAGATAGCTTCCGATCTTGAGAAACTGCGAAATGGGCTTTCTGATCGTAGAGCCAACGTTGATCAGATATTTTGTGAAAATTGGACGTCAGCAGCAGAAAGACTCACTGATGAGCAATTGAATTCAGCTTTGGTAGGCGATTCTGAATCTAAAGATTCCAAACGTCAGGCAATCCTTGATATGACTCTCGATCAGGCAAATGCTTGGAAAAAATCTGTTAAAGATAAGGTTTGGAATAAGCACTATAAAGCTTTTGAAGGCTGCTTCGCTGACCGTGAACAAGGCCTGAAGAAAATCGAGCGTGATATCCTGGAGGCTCAAAAAGCACTGGATAACAGCAGAGCTGAACAGGAGCGAGCAGAAAAAGCACTGAATGAACACGGTTCATCGTTTGTATATCAGCCGAAACAAGCATCTGATGCCTTTGCCAAGCAGCTCGGTCTGAAAGGTAATACAGCTGCTGAAAACCAATTCCTGTGGCCATCAGAAGAGCTGCCCGTAGAAGGAACGGAACTGCGTAAATATCAGCAGAATCGTTATCTGGTGGTATTTGATACTGATCAGATTAATCAGGCCAGACAGGATGCTGAACGTTTGAGCGCAAAAATTGTATGCGACAAGGAGTCCGCCAATGCCTGAACAGAAAATTACCCTGACGATTGATGACGACGGAGCCATTAGCGCCAAAACCAGCGGATTCAAGGGTGAAAGCTGCCTGGAGGCGCTGGATGAATTACTCAATCTGGAAGGTGTCGTCAGCAGCGTCAAGAAGACCGATGAATATCATCAGCAGCAGCCTCAACAAACGGCTCGGGTTCAGTCGCTCAGGGGGAAATCCTGATGAGTGCTGTAATCAAAACCGCTACGCCATTTGTAATAGAAGAAGTGCTGATGGAGGCTCTGACAGCGGTTGGGGCTGAACCACAAAGAGTCACTTCAAGTGATGTTGATCTTGTTCAGCGCAATCGACTTCAGATTGGGGATATTCTAACGAATCGTAGTGATTACAACGGCCGCCAGCTATTTCGGTTTGAGCGAGATCGTTGGGTAATGATGCATGATTCAGATGAGTATGCAGGTCGTACCGTCGATCGCTTTTCAGAAAAGGGTTATATCAAGGTTTCCAGATTTCTGACTGATGTGAGTGGTGCTTACGAATCTGCTTATGAAAAGCATCTGGAAAAACTGGCTAAGCAGGAACGAATCCGCCTTGAGGAAGAACGTAAAGCCAGGGTTGAAACTACTCGCCAGCAAGCCATTGCCAAGGCTAAATCCCAGGGCTACTCCGTTAAGGAAACCACCAATAGTAAAGGCCAGATTCAGCTGGTTCTGACCCGGATGGTGTAGCCGTGGCCAAAGATTACGGCGAATACTTCAACGTTGCCCATATTGAACCAGAAAGCCATATATATGGCCCTGGTAAACGTTACGTTATTTGGCTCCAGGGTTGTTCGTTAGCTTGTGAAGGATGCTGGAATCAGCAGATGTGGTCATTTGAGCCTGAACAATTGATACATCGGGAGCAATTATTGGATGACATTCTTCAATACAGGGATATTGATGGCATAACCCTACTTGGAGGTGAGCCTCTACAACAGGCACCAAACACACGTTGGTTATTAAGGTCTATCAGGCGCTCCTCGGGCTGCTCTACGGTTTTATATACCGGTTTTACGTATAGTGAGCTCGTAAAACGCAGGGATTGGGCGTTGCTCAGAGAACATTGTGACTTGATGATAACCGGTCGCTACTCTTCTTCTCTAAGGGATACGAATCTTCGGTGGAGAGGCTCGTCAAATCAGGAATTAATTTACCTGGAGGGGGGCAGAATTCCTAGGGAGGCGCCAGAAGACGCTAACGAGGTCGAGGTCATTATTGATGAAAATGCTGCTATCAGAGTGCTTGGTTACCCGGACAGCAGCTTTTTCGGGACCTTAATAGATTTAGAGTGACTTGGATTTGTCCAGCCAGACTTCAAGTCCTTAGGTGTTGAGGTCGGCATCTGTTGCCAGCTAGGCGTGGGCCTGTTGCAGGTCTGCCGTGTAGTTCGGCGATGGCGACAAAGGCATCCAGTGATGCCAGTAACTGCCAGATATTCTCGGCCGTTGGCTGCACCGGCCCGCAGTGGGTCAGGCACATAAACTTAGTTTCAAGTGCGACCAGCTGTTCGAAGCTGGCACGAAGGGCTAGCGGGTCTATGTGCACCGGTGAAAATGCTGTGACTGTTGCTGTCGTGAACACAGAAATGGTGTTTGGCGTGTCCGGGGGGGGCGTCTCAACATGCAGCTCTTGGCGAAAGATGCTTTGTAAAAGCCGCCCGAGGCCTCTTGGTAGAGCTGGATGTTTGTGATGGTAATGCGGGTGAGTTGGCCATCTGAAGATGGCTAACCCAACATTTTGAGCGTTTTTACCATGTATGGAATTTTTCATGGTTTTTTGATTGGGTTGTTCTTCAAGGTATTGTTTTATAATTTATTTATTGTTCTATTGGTAATAGAGTGGGAGTAGGGCTGGTTATAAATAGCCAATCAGATCTTAGAAAATAGCTGAAATGCCAGGCTGAGCGTCAATTACAATTGAACGTAGATTAATAAATAAGCCCCCTTATAGGGGGCCAATCAAAGCCACCTTCTATGAAGGTGGATTTTTATTTGAGTGACATTATTGGCCTAGCCGGTAGGCTCAGGCAAAAACATCACCCTTAAAAACTGGCCGAGTGAACCTAAGTAATAGAGAGCAGATGAGTAAGGCAGTAGAAGAGCAAGCCAGGCTGGAGCAGCAGGCGGTAAAAGATGAAGCCTATATGCGTCAAGCAATGGCACTGGCCGCCGAGGCCGAGTCGCGGGGGGAGGTCCCCGTGGGCGCGCTATTGGTGAAAGACGATAGAGTGATAGCTACAGGCTTTAACCTCAGCATCTGTCGTCATGATGCCAGTGCCCACGCCGAGATGGAGTGCATTCGCGCCGCGGGTCAGGCGGTGGAGAACTATCGTCTGCTCGATACTACCCTCTATGTGACCTTAGAGCCCTGCGCCATGTGCGCCGGTGCCATGGTGCATGCCAGGATCGCGCGTTTGGTGTATGGCGCGGCCGATCTCAAGACGGGCGCGGCGGGGAGTGTGGTGGATCTGGTGCGTAGCAGCGCCTTCAATCATCAGTTAACCGTGACCTCAGGCGTGCTGGCCGAGGAGTGCGGCGAGCAGCTCAGCGCCTTCTTTCGTCGGCGGCGTCAGGAGAAGAAGGCGTTGAAGATGGCAGAAAAAAAACAAGGGCAATAGCCCTTGTTTTTATTTGTCGGTCACTCAATTTTTTAGCCCGGTTGATTGTCGTTATCGGGATGCTTAATAAAAGTGAAGTACTGTTTCTGCCTGTTAATCGTATGCTGGTGGCGTATTTTAAGCAAAGTTCTTCTACGTGAAGACAGATTATTTAAGGCTTTTTTTCTCATAATGAACCTCCATTAGGCCGCTGCGCTATCTCTATCACAAGCTTTACCTCTTTATTCGGGCTGACTCGCTGAAACCTTGCTTTGTGATTGTTTTTCGGCCGTTTGTTGCGTTTCCACCATTTCATCTTGTAACTGTTGATTCTGATTGTCAATCCAAACCAGGGTGTCGTAGTAGCGTCTGATGTTATCCACATAGTGGACCGCCTCGCTGCCGCGGGCATAGCCATAGCGCGTCTGCTTGTAGTATTTGCGCTTCTGCAGCAGGGGCAATACTTTCTTCAAATCCCGCCAGGCACTTGGGTTTAGTCCCATAGACTGCGCCAGCTTGCGGGCATCTTCCACATGGCCATAGCCTATGTTGTAGGAAGCCAGCGCAAACCACATGCGTTGATTGTCGGGAATCGACTCCGGCAGGCGATTGAGAATGTCGCTCAGGTATTTGGCGCCGCCACGTATGCTCTGCTCTGGATCCAGACGGTTGTCGATCCCCATCTGCTTGGCCGTGGGCAGGGTAAGCATCATCATGCCGCGTACCCCGGTGGGTGAGCGGGCGTTGGGGTTCCAATGGGACTCCTGATAGGCGGTGGCCGCCAGCTTACGCCAGTCGAGGTCACCTGCGTATTCGACAAAGTTGTCGCGATACTTGGGCAGCCTGCTGTCGATGGCCCTTAGGAAGGCACGGGTGTCCACATAGTCGAAACGCTTCACATGGGCAAAATACTTCTCGTTGAGATGGGCCAGGGTGCCGGCCCGCTTCTCCTGGTGCCAAAAACTCAGCAAGTCGCTCATCAGCTGATCGCTGCCGTTGGGGGGCAGCAGCCAGACCACGGCCTGGCCTTCACGCAGAACCGGGCCGGCCCTGAGTTCCGGCATGTAGCGGCGGTTGATCTCGAAGGTGGTCGAATCGGCAATGGTGTAGCTGATCTCGTCGCGGGCGATCATCGCCAGCAGCTCTTCGCTGTCCTTGTCGCCTTGCTGATCCCACACCAGCTCGGGGTAGAGTTTTTGCAGCTCGGCCAGGGTCTCGATAAAGGAAGAGTCTGAAACCACGGTGATGTTATCGTCCAGCTGACTCACATCTGTCGGGTATTTGGCGCCCTGTTTGTAGACCAGTACCTGATTAACATAGTAGAGCGGCGGCCCCAGCCTGAATTGTTCTCGGCGGCTCTGGGTATCAGCGAGTCCGGCGGCGATCAGATCGATCTCACCATTTCGCATCGCCTGGTAGAGATCGCCTATGGTGGGGTAGGGCTGCATGTTGAGCGTGAGACCCTGATGCTCGGCAAAACGTTCCGCCATCTCATAGTCGAAGCCAGCGAGTCCCTGACCCGTGGTCACATAGATCTGCGCGCCGTAGAGGGTGCCGACATTGAGCTGGGTTTTGGGCTGGGTCTCAACCACTTTTGCTGGTTCCACACGCTCGCCCTGACAAGCCGTCAGTAGCGATACACAGTATAGAATCAGCAGGAGAATTCTCATTAAGTTACTATTTTTTAATCCATTTTATAAAAATCGGCCGACGATTATATCACAAGCTGTTCAAAGGCAATAATGGCGATTATTTCGGCTGAAATTGTTTGTTGGTCTATGGATGATTTTGGCGTTTAGCCCACTTAAGTATGGGGCATGAATTTAGCGCCGCGCCAGTTTCTTTAAAACGTAAAGCTGTTTTCGCGCTATGGTGATAATAAATCGAAGGAAACGCCGTTTTGAAGCCATGCTACGGATGATTTGTGCCCCACATTTCCCTATAATAGCGCCAGATCTGACCCTGCAATTATAAATAATAAGGTGAAAAGACGTGATGGAGATCATCCGCGGAGCCCCTGCATTATCAGCGTTTAGAGTCCAAAAGCTAATGGAGGCCTGTCAGAGTGCGGCGCTTCCAGTACAAGATATCTATGCTGAGTTCATACATTTAGCCGATTTGACAGAGGCATTGGATGCTGGCGAAACCCAGCAACTGGCCAAACTGTTAACCTATGGACCTGCGATCGAAGCACATGCGCCCCAAGGCAATTTGTACTTCGTAACGCCGCGTCCGGGCACCATCTCTCCATGGTCGTCTAAAGCGACCGACATCGCTCATAACTGTGGTTTGAACAAGGTAAAGCGCTTAGAGCGTGGTATCGCCTACTATGTTCAGGCCGATAATCTGGATGAAGCCCAGCAAAAACAGCTGCTGGGTCTGTTGCACGACCGTATGGTCGAGGTGGTTCTGCCAGATTTTGAGCAGGCGAGTAGCCTGTTTGCCCGCACCGAGCCTGCAGTCTTTACCAGTGTCGACGTACTGGGTGAAGGCAAGGCGGCACTGGAAGCGGCCAACGTTAAGCTGGGTCTGGCGCTGGCGCCGGATGAGATTGACTACCTGGTAGAGAACTTCCAGCGTCTGAATCGTAACCCTAACGATGTCGAGCTGATGATGTTTGCCCAGGCGAACTCAGAGCATTGCCGTCACAAGATCTTCAACGCCGACTGGACCATCGACGGCGAGGTGCAGCCAAAGTCGCTGTTCAAGATGATCAAGAACACCTTCGAGAAGACCCCTGATCACGTGTTATCTGCCTATAAAGATAACGCCGCCGTGATGGAAGGTTCTGTCGCCGGTCGTTTCTTCCCCGAGCCAAACGGGGTTTATGCCTATCACACAGAGCCGATGCATATCCTGATGAAGGTGGAGACCCATAACCACCCGACGGCCATCAGCCCATACCCAGGTGCGGCGACAGGTTCTGGCGGTGAGATCCGCGACGAAGGCGCAACCGGTCGCGGCTCTAAGCCAAAGGCCGGCCTCACCGGCTTTAGCGTATCAAACCTTAAGATCCCAGGCTTCGTTCAGCCATGGGAAGGCGATTATGGTAAGCCAGATCGCATCGTTACCGCGCTGGATATCATGACCGAAGGCCCACTGGGCGGCGCGGCCTTTAACAACGAATTTGGTCGTCCGGCGCTGCTGGGCTACTTCCGTACCTATGAGCAGGAAGTCTCGAGCCACAACGGCGTCGAGGTACGTGGTTATCACAAGCCGATCATGCTGGCCGGTGGCCTGGGTAACATCCGCGAAGAGCATGTACAGAAGGGTGAGATCACCGTTGGCGCCAAGCTTATCGTGCTGGGTGGCCCTGCGATGAACATCGGCCTTGGCGGCGGCGCGGCTTCCTCTATGGCCTCGGGTCAGTCGAGCGAAGATCTCGATTTCGCCTCGGTGCAGCGTGACAACCCTGAGATGGAGCGTCGCTGTCAGGAGGTGATCGATCGCTGCTGGCAGATGGGCGAGGCTAACCCAATTCAATTTATCCACGACGTGGGCGCGGGCGGTCTGTCAAACGCCTTCCCTGAGTTGGTGGACGACGGCGGACGCGGTGGTAGTTTCGAGCTGCGTAACGTGCCATCAGACGAGCCGGGCATGAGCCCGCTGGAGATCTGGTGTAACGAGTCTCAGGAGCGTTATGTGCTGTCTGTGGCGCCGGAAAATTTAGCACTCTTCACCGCCATCTGTGAGCGCGAGCGCGCCCCATTTGCCGTGGTGGGTGAGGCAACCGAGGAGCGTCACCTGACTCTGTCAGACGAGCACTTCGACAACAAGCCTATCGATCTGCCGCTGGAAGTCTTGCTAGGCAAGGCGCCTAAGATGAGCCGTGACGTGGTGTCGCAAAAGGCGGATTCGCCTGCGCTGGCGCAAGCCTCTATCGAGCTTAAAGAGGCGGTGCGCCGCGTGCTGCGTCTGCCTACCGTTGCCGAGAAGACCTTCCTGATCACCATTGGCGACCGCACGGTAACCGGCCTGGTCAATCGCGACCAGATGGTAGGTCCTTGGCAGGTGCCTGTGGCCGACTGCGCCGTGACAGCCTCTAGCTTCGATTCTTACAGCGGTGAAGCCATGTCGATGGGCGAGCGCACTCCGCTGGCACTGTTGGACTTTGGCGCTTCGGCGCGTATGGCGGTGGCCGAATCTATCATGAACATCGCCGGCAGTGATATCGGCTCACTCAAGCGTATCAAGCTGTCGGCCAACTGGATGTCTGCGGCGGGTCACCCGGGTGAAGACGCGGGTCTCTACGAGGCGGTCAAGGCCGTGGGCGAAGAGTTGTGTCCTGAGCTAGATCTCACCATCCCCGTGGGTAAAGACTCCATGTCGATGAAGACGGCCTGGCAGGATGGCAACCAAGATAAGACGGTGACCTCGCCTATGTCGCTGGTGATCACTGCCTTTGGCGCGGTGCAGGATATTCGCAAGACGGTTACCCCTGAGCTGAGAAGCGACAAGGGTGAAACCGAGCTGTTATTGGTCGACCTTAGCCAGGGTGAGCATCGCCTGGGCGGTTCCTGTGTGGCCCAGGTCTATGGCCAGCTGGGTGACAAGGCGCCAGACTTAGCCGATGCGGCCCTGCTGCGTGGCTTCTTCGAGGTGACTCAGTCGCTGGTGGCCGACAAGGCGCTGCTGGCCTATCACGACCGCACCGACGGTGGCTTGTTCACGACCTTAGTTGAGATGGCCTTTGCCGGTAACACGGGTCTGGATGTGGATCTCAGCGCGCTGAGCGGTACTCACCTCGAGCGTCTGTTCAACGAAGAGCTGGGCGCGGTTATCCAGGTGCGTGCAGGTGACAGCGAGGCGATCAAGGCGCAGTACCAGGCGGCAGGCGTGGCCTGCTACGCGGTTGCCAAGCCGGTGGCTGGCGACAGCATCATCATCCGCGACGCAGCGACCGAGGTGTTAGCCGAGTCACGCACCGAGCTACGTACCATCTGGGCCGAGACCACCTATCGCATGCAGGCGATGCGTGATAACCCAGAGTGTGCGCTGGAAGAGTTCAAGCTTAAGCAGGTGGCAGATGCCCCAGGCCTGACTGTCGATCTTAAGTTCGACCCGAGCGAAGATATCGCCGCGCCTTATATCCTCAAGGGAACGGCGCCTAAGATGGCGATTCTGCGTGAGCAGGGGGTTAACTCTCATCTTGAGATGGCTGCCGCCTTCGACCGTGCCGGCTTCGAGAGCCGCGACGTGCATATGTCAGACATCCTCTCCGGCCGTATCAGCCTAGAAGAGTTCCAGGGCCTGGCGGCTTGTGGTGGCTTCTCCTACGGTGACGTATTGGGGGCAGGTGAAGGTTGGGCTAAGTCGATTCTGTTCAACGGCCGTGCCCGTGAAGAGTTCAGCCGCTTCTTCGAGCGCAGCGACAGCTTCGCCCTGGGGGTATGTAACGGTTGTCAGATGCTGTCTAACCTGAAAGATATCATCCCGGGTACCGAGCACTGGCCACACTTCGTGCGTAACCGCTCCGAGCGATTCGAGGCGCGTTTCAGCCTGGTAGAAGTGCAGAAGAGTCCATCCTTCTTCTTCGAAGGCATGGAAGGCTCACGCATGCCAATCGCCGTGTCTCACGGTGAGGGTCGCGCCGAGTTCGCATCGCCCGAGGCGCTGGCGGCCGCAGAGGCCTCTGGCACAGTCGCGCTGCGTTTCGTTGATGGTCATGGTCAGATAGCGACGCAATACCCGGAGAACCCTAATGGCTCACCAAACGCGTTAACCGGTATCTGTAGCAGCGACGGTCGTGTCACCATCATGATGCCACACCCTGAGCGTGTATTTAGAACCGTTGCCAACTCATGGCACCCTGACGAGTGGGGTGAAGACAGCCCATGGATGAGAATGTTCAGAAACGTCAGAGCTAAATTAGGTTAACCTAAGCTTATCAGCTTGATGGATGCAAAAAGGGCCTCGAAATTTCGAGGCCCTTTTTTTATACCCATAAAGGGTTAACTTAAAATCTTACATATACATGCACTTAGTCTTACTTTATTACATCCTGAACTGCTAAACAGGCA
The DNA here is from genome assembly GCF_022398425.1 of Shewanella sp. Isolate7. Classification (NCBI taxonomy): domain Bacteria; kingdom Pseudomonadati; phylum Pseudomonadota; class Gammaproteobacteria; order Alteromonadales; family Shewanellaceae; genus Shewanella; species Shewanella sp. Isolate7. The sequence continues at coordinate 53,936 of NZ_JAKEVJ010000013.1, forward strand.
TAAAGAAGCCATACTGCCGGTTTTCACTCTTAATTCACGCAAATAATGCTTAATAGGAACTGCCCTGAAAATGGCTAAAAGGCGAACCGGTTTATTTAGTATCTGCTAAACTAGCCTGAAATCATCTAAACCGAGTCGTTAGAAAGTAAAAAGCCACCGCCTTCGAGAAGAAAACGGTGGCCGTTTTGCGCTAACAAAACTTCAAGTAATGATGGGGTTAAGGGCTATTTACAGCTCTCTTGCAGTATAGAGTTCAACAAAAGTGCGCTTGTAGCTGTTAACTAGACGTTCAAATAGGTTTTTCATAACGGATTCTCCACACAGTGATTAATGATGTGAGCGGAGTGTGGCTTGCCGGGCAACTTCACCGGGTTGGTTGGGCCGTCTCCTTAACACAGGGATATAGTAAGCAAATGCCGTCTCCACGACAAACGATTAAAATTTCAATATAGCATTAGTATTTTTAATGCTATTTGTGTTTCCCTGAGCGATTCGATTGAGTTCGTTCTTTGTAGCTTTTTGTTTTTATGCGTTTTTGTGGGTTTTTGTTTATTGATTTTGGGTTATTAATATTAACCCTTTATTTGTTAAAATTTGTTAAATGTTGTTTTTTGTCTGATGTTTGGTGAAGTTTGGTAAAAATAGCCTTTTTATCAAAATATAAGGCGTTCCTACCATATGTGTAATGTTTTGGCAAGCGTGTTGTCGGGTGAAGTGTGGCGCCGTCCGCAAAACCCACTATCCGCGCCGTGATTGATTGATTTGAATCAATTTTGAATGGTATAAAATGGCTAGGGTACGTTTGATATGCCTTGTTATAAGTTTTTGAAAAAAATGATTTAAATTGATTTTCTCTGCCGTTTTATGAGATGTGGGCTTAAAAACTAAACAGTTTTGTGAGCCACCTCTCAAAAACTGGGGCGAGAGGGCCTTTTTGGGCGTCAAAGACGTTTGAGAGAGGCAAAAAGTTAAAATTTGGCGGTTTGTGAGATTCAGGTCTGACAAATTACTTGAATAATAAAATTCCTAATTAGGCATTTTTCCGGGTTGATGGGGATCTAACCCTGAAGAATGATCGCACCACCTAAGGAGTCACTGATGATTGTTGAAGAGGTTGTAGAGCTCTCGCGCTTACAGTTTGCGCTGACAGCTATGTATCACTTCCTGTTTGTACCTTTGACCTTGGGGCTGGCGTTCTTGCTGGCCATTATGGAATCACTCTATGTGATGACCAATAAGCAGATCTATAAAGATATGACCAAGTTCTGGGGTAAGTTGTTTGGTATTAACTTCGCCCTGGGTGTTACCACAGGTCTGGCGATGGAGTTCCAGTTCGGAACCAACTGGTCATACTATTCTCACTATGTGGGTGACATCTTCGGTGCACCGCTGGCTATCGAAGGTTTGATGGCCTTCTTCCTGGAATCGACCCTGGTCGGTATGTTCTTCTTCGGTTGGGACAGATTCAGTAAGCGTCAACACCTGGCGGTCACCTGGTTGGTCGCACTGGGTTCAAACATGTCGGCACTGTGGATCCTGGTCGCCAACGGCTGGATGCAGAACCCAGTAGGTAGTGTGTTCAACTACGAAACCATGCGTATGGAGATGACCAGCTTCGCCGAGGTGCTGTTTAACCCGGTTGCCCAGGTGAAGTTTGTTCATACCGTGGCTTCTGGCTATGTGGCCGGTGCCATGTTTGTACTGGCGATTAGCTCATACTACATCCTAAAGAAGCGTGACCTGCCGTTTGCCCGTCGCTCTTTTGCCATCGCGGCCAGCTTCGGTATGGCGTCTATCCTGTCGGTTATCGTACTGGGTGACGAATCAGGCTATAAGGTGGGTGAGGCCCAGCGCGTTAAGCTGGCGGCTATCGAAGCCGAGTGGCACACAGAACCTGCACCTGCGGCCTTTACCGCGGTGGGTTTCCCGAATCAGGAAACCATGCACACAGATTATGCCATCAAGATCCCATACGCCATGGGTATCATCGCGACCCGCTCTATCGATGAAGAGGTTACCGGTATCCGTGACCTTATCGTCGAGCACGAGGAGCGTATTCGCAACGGCATGAAGGCATATGCCATGTTGACCGAGCTGCGCGCCGGTAACGAGACCCCAGAGCTTCGTGCGGCCTTCGAAGAAGCTAAAGTCGACTTAGGATATGGCCTGCTGCTGAAGCGTTACACAGACAATGTGGTCGATGCCACCGAGGAGCAGATCAAGGCGGCCGCCAAGGACTCAATCCCATCTGTTGCCCCTATGTTCTGGAGCTTCCGTGTGATGGTTGGCCTGGGTGTCATCATGCTGTTCGTGTTTGCGGCAGCCTTCTGGCAGAGCACACGTCATCAGATCGAAGAGAAGCCTTGGGTACTTAAGGCGGCGCTATACAGCCTGCCACTGCCTTGGATCGCCATCGAGTGTGGTTGGTTCGTCGCCGAGTACGGCCGTCAGCCTTGGACCATCTCCGAGGTGCTGCCAACCTTTATGTCGGCTTCTAGCCTAAGCGCGGCGGATCTCTGGTTCAGTATCATCTCTATCACCCTGTTCTACACTGTGCTGCTGGTGATTGAGCTGTTCTTGATGATCAAGTTTGCACGTAAGGGACCTAGCAGTCTCAAGACGGGCCGTTATCACTTTGAAAACCTAGAAGCTTAAACCGGAGATCTGATTATGTTTGATTATGAAATATTAAGATTTGTCTGGTGGGCGCTCATTGGTGTGCTGTTCATCGGATTCGCCGTCACCGACGGTTTCGACATGGGCGTGGGTGCCTTGTTACCGATTATCGGTAAGGACGATACCGAGCGCCGCATTATGATCAACTCGATCGCCCCGCACTGGGACGGTAACCAGGTGTGGCTGATCACCGCAGGTGGCGCGCTGTTTGCGGCCTGGCCTATGGTGTATGCGGTCTCCTTCTCTGGTTTCTATGTGGCCATGATGTTGGTGCTGTTTGCCTTGTTCCTGCGTCCTGTGGGCTTCGATTACCGCTCTAAAATCGAAGATCCAAGATGGCGTAAGGCCTGGGACTGGGCGTTGTTTGTGGGTGGCTTCGTACCGCCGCTCATCATAGGCGTTGCCTTTGGTAACCTGCTGCAAGGCGTACCGTTTAACTTCGACGAGTACCTGCGTGCGACCTACCACGGTGGTCTGTTCGGTCTGCTGAACCCGTTTGGCCTGCTGGCCGGTCTGGTGAGCGTGTCGATGATCATCATGCAAGGCGCCTCTTGGTTGCAGATGAAGACAGAAGGCGAGCTGCGCGTGCGTGCGGCGACGGCGACTCAGGTAGCTGCGGCGCTGGTAGCCGTACTCTTTACCCTGGCCGGTGTATGGCTAGCTAATGGTATCGACGGCTATGTGGTGACCTCGACTATCGACACCCACGGCGCGTCTAACCCAGCCCTTAAGACGGTTGCGGTAGAGGCGGGTGCCTGGCTGGCCAACTACGACAAGTACCCAGTGACCATGCTGTTCCCAATCCTGGGTATTGCCATGCCGGTACTGGCGCTGCTGGCGAGTCGTTTCAATCGCTCTGGTTTTGCCTTCCTGTTCAGCTCACTGGCGGTAGCCATGGTGATCCTGACCTGTGGCGCGGCCATGTTCCCGTTCGTGATGCCATCATCACTGGAGCCAAACGTGAGCCTGACCATGTGGGATGCGACCGCGAGTCACATGACACTGACGGTAATGACCTGGGCGGCGGCGATATTTGTTCCTATCGTGCTAAGCTACACCCTTTGGACTTACTTCAAGATGTTTGGCCGCCTGAGCCGTAGCTACATCGAAGACAACAAGACGTCACTTTACTAACAGGAGCCGACACTATGTGGTATTTTGCTTGGATATTAGGCATTTTGCTGGCGTGTTCTTTCGGTATCATCAACGCCTTGTGGTTAGAGAATACTGAGAACATGGATAGGGATTCTGAGCTTAACGATTAAGCTTTGAATCGCGATTGATGAGAAACCCCGTATGAGAATACGGGGTTTTTTATTGCCCGTGGTTTAGGCGCACGGGCTAACGTTTTAGATTGACAGTGGTTTAGCGTTTGGTGGTATTTGTGGTGGCTGGGGATTTGAAGGTCGAACCTTTGTTGATGTTTAGTGCTTGCCGCAGACTTCATTGGCGTTTGTTGAGATCATTTTAAGGTTGTACCCTCATGGCAACCTAACGCCTGCCCGGCGGGGGATGTGCAAACACGTTTTTGGCACGCTGTGAATATATCCCTATACGCTCCACGGCGGCGTCCATGCCGCCGAGGGCCAAAAACGTGTTTACACTGGTGTCTAAACGTCTCTTCGATTTAGCGGTATGTGATACGAGTAGCTAATCAGCTAGAGGATGTCCCTTCATGGCAACTTAGTGTCTACTCAGCGGGGGAGATTTGGGAATGCTCTCAGGTTGTAGCGTTTGGCTGCTTGGCTATTTGCTATGGACTTGAAAGTCACACCTTCATGGCTATCTAACGCCTGCCCGGCGGGGGTATGTGCAGATACGTCTGTGACACGCTGTACGCCATCCCTGGCCGCTCTACGGTTTCATCCCTGAAACCGAAGGTCACAGCCGTATCTGCACTCGGTATCCAACGTCTCTTCGATTTGGCCTCATTTGATGTGAGTAGGAGGGCTAGATGAGTGTTCGGCAGGTTGCCAAACTCTACTCGCTAGACTGCGGAGCTATACAGGTATAATGGGATATTGCAAAAAAGCGCCCCTTTCGCTTCCTACTATGTAATCTTGTGATTCTCGCTTTATTTTTTTAAATTGTAACCAACTGATTAGTAATGGTTAAACCTTGAACGATTTTAATTTAAAAGGAAGTGGTGGTGGTCTGGCCCTTTCTCTCAAATAAGCAAAGTCTCGCTTTGTTTTGGGGCAGCTCACTTTCTCCTTGTTATGTAATGCAGTTATTGATATAAATTTCAAATATTTAAAAAATTTCCGCGATGTACATTAGCAAAAAGTGATTTGCATGGGCGGCATTCTCGCTAATAGGCGTTATATGCCAAGGAGAGTCATGGATAAGCCGCACCAAAGAATAGGCGCAACGTCAAATGCTCATGTAGGGAGAGATTTTGAGTTGGCCGCACAAAAGTTCTTTGCCAGCGAAGGGCTTGCTCTTGAGCTTAATATAACAATCTCTGTTGGTATCGGCGAAATCAAGAAAGACCACGCATTTGATTTGGGCTGCCTAAAAGAAAAAGTACTAAGGAAGATGCGAATAAGTCCCTGATGTGAGATCATAGCTACATAGTAAATCACAGCCATTACCGCCCATGAGCCAACAGTTAACTTTTGCCGATAGTGAGTTTTCCAGCAAGCGCCGCCAGACCCGTAAAGAGATTTTCTTATCTCGGATGGACAACCTGTTACCATGGACTCAACTGCTGGAAGTGATTGAGCCCTTTTATCCAAAAGCGGGCAATGGTCGTCGTCCCTATCCACTGGAAACGATGTTCGTAAAGAGATTTTCTTATCTCGGATGGACAACCTGTTACCATGGACTCAACTGCTGGAAGTGATTGAGCCCTTTTATCCAAAAGCGGGCAATGGTCGTCGTCCCTATCCACTGGAAACGATGTTCCGCATTCACTGTATGCAGCAATGGTACAGTCTGAGTGATGAGGCGATGGAAGATGCGCTTTACGAGATTGCTTCGATGCGTCAGTTTGCACAACTGTCACTGGATAAAGCCATTCCTGACCGCACTACCATTATGAATTTCCGGCACTTRCTGGAAAAACACAAACTCACTCGTAAGTTATTCCAAACGGTCAATCAATGGCTGTCGGATTGCGGTGTGATGATGACGCAAGGAACATTGGTAGATGCCACGATTATTCAAGCCCCCAGCTCCACTAAAAATAAAAAGAATGAACGTGACCCGGACATGCATCAGACTAAAAAAGGCAATGAATGGCACTTCGGTATGAAAGCTCACATTGGCGTGGATGCAAAGAGTGGCCTC